>JAGGRR010000196.1 GCA_021159465.1 Methanophagales archaeon | reverse complement strand
TGTATACTCTCCCTCGGTTAAGTTAAAAGACAGAATTGGTACTTATCATCTTAAAATCGACCACATAGCAGCCTTTACCATACTCAAATACCTTGATTGGATTTAAATCCGCTTCCAGTATATCGGGAAACTCCACACATAACTGCGAGAACCTGAGCAGGACATTGACGAGTGAATCTATATCAGACATGGGTTCGCCTCTTACGCCATGTAATATCCGATAAGCCCTGACATTCTTTATCATCTCCTTCGCATCACTCATACTCAATGGTGCAATCCGGAATGAGACATCCCTGAAGACCTCCACATAAATCCCTCCCAATCCAAACATAAGCAGTGGACCAAAGTGCCTGTCCCGCTTCATACCTATTATCACCTCCTTACCGCCAGCAACCATCTGCTGCACGAGAACACCTTCTATTCGTCTCGCAGTTGTGAGTTTCTCACCCCTGCGCATAATCTCGAAGAAGCTCTCCTTTACCGCTTCCCTATTCACATTAAGCTTCACACACCCCACATCCGTTTTATGAATTATATCAGGTGAGAGAATCTTCATAGCCACCGGATAGCCGATCTTATCAGCGATATCAAGCGCCTCATCCGCAGTCTCTGCTTTACCATAAGCTGGTATTGGAATACCATACGCTTTCAGTAACTCAAACCCCAGCTTATGCCGTAGTTGCTCTCTGATCTGCCCTGTATCAACATTGAAATGAGGAGGAGGTTCAAATACTCGTTTCTGCCTCTCTTCGTAGTCCTTTACAGCCTTGAGACTCTTCACCGCCCTTACAGGATCGAAATAATTCGCAATACCATGCTTCTTAAGCTCTTCAACTGCGCTCATCACCGTCTCGCCACCCATGAATACCGGGATGACCGGCTTTTTTGCATTTATCGCCATGACATAATTACCCGCTTTATCAAATTCTATCGGTGCAGTGGGAGAGAGAATAGCAATTATCGCACCTACATACCCATCTTCAGCAACTATGCTCAGTGCGGTACCAAATTTGTCAGTTGTTGCATCGCCACGTACATCAATGGGGTTATAAGAATTGGCGAGCTGAAGTGGGTGAAGTTTTTCCATCGTCTCGCGCTCAAAAGCGGTAAGTTCGAGCCCTGATTCCTCAATTGCATCCGCAGCCATGACGCCCGGTCCACCGGAATTTGTCACTATTGCTATCCCTCCCTTTATACGTTGAATTCGCGATAGTGTGAGAGAGAAATCGAACAATTCCTGGATTGATGTCGCTTCAACAATGCCAGCTTGCGCAAAGGCAGCCCTGTATGCCTCCACACTGCCTGCTATGCTACCTGTGTGACTGGAAGCGGCTTTTGCTCCCGCCTCTGTCATACCACTCTTCATCACTACCACCGGTTTTGTTCTCGAGACCTCCCTCACCACCCTCATAAATCGGCTACCTTCGCTCACATCCTCGAGATACATCGCTACCACCGCTGTGTCCGGGTCCTTATCCAGGTATTCTAAGAAGTGGCACTCGTCAAGCACCGCTTTGTTACCCAATGACACGATCTTGCTGAAACCGACCTTTTCTACTTTCGCCCAATCAATAACCGCGAGTGCAAACGCACCTGATTGACTGAGAAACGCGATACTACCTTTATCTGGTACAGTCTTACCAAATGTCGCATTTAAATTCGCATGCGTATTTATTATACCCAGACAATTGGGACCGACGATGTTCAATTTATGCTCCTTAGCGATCTTGACGAGCTCAGATTCGAGCACTGCGCCTTCACGTCCCACCTCTTTAAAACCCGCTGAGATTACAACCACATTCTCTACACCGCGCTCAGCACATTGCTCCAGCACGTTGGGCACCCCTTCTGCTGGTATCGCAATGACAGCAAGGTCAATATCACCCTGTATCTCGCTCAATGACGGATAACACTTCAAACCTTGGATTCTGTCGTACCTGGGATTCACTGCGTATATGCTCAACAGCCCGGTCCCGGATGCGAGTAAATTCTTGAGGATGGTATTCCCCACCTTCCCTTCTTTTGGCGTTGCGCCAACCACCGCAACAGTCCTGGGATTGAAGAGTTTATCAAGCATTTCTTCTTTCGTACTCACAACAGGTGCCCATGTTTATCTATCTCGCCCGCTTTTATCCTCCTCGATGCGATTGGCTTTCCATCTGCTGCCTTTGCATGCTCCACCTTTACTATCTTTATCGGCTCCTTACCTCGCTCTTTCCTCAGTTCGTTTATCTCCAGTGCCACATCATATGTCTCTGGGGATATCACTATATAATCAATATCCTCATCCAGAGTCATGCCGTATCTGTTATCTAATTCCACTGTTCGTATTCTCACCTGATATTCCAGGTACATGTACTGAGCTATATTCGCAGCTCTTACCTTATATGGAAGAACCAGCCGTGTCTTAGTCGCTTCTGCCATCCGGTCTGAGGTTATACCTATCACTATCTCCCCCTTTCCATCACCACTCAACTCATACGCCTTCCTCAGTAATCGCTTATGTCCATCATGCAATGGATCAAAGGTACCTCCTAATACTACTTTCATCATCCACGTCAGCAAAAGTTCTGTTGCTGTTACTGTTAGGAGAGCAATCTTCTACTTTCTTGCTCTACATCTTGACTTTGAGTTCTTCTTTAAGTGTCTTCAACACCAGTTCCGCATCCACGCTCTCTACTCCCTCGATCTTCTTTATCTCCTCTATAATATCTCCACATTTATCATAACCTGTGCATTTCGCGATTACAACCAGGTCAAATTCGCCCGTAACGTGATGAACACAGCAACTCTCTGCCATTGCCGCTATCTCATTCCCTACATCTTCTACACCATACCCCTGCCTGGTCTTTATCTTCGCTATTAATGTGACCATACCCATCTCCGAGGTGTTAAGAATCGTTGTGTAGCCGCATATAATGCCGCTCTTCATTAACCTCTTCACTCGTTCACTCACCGTTGCAGTGCTCACCCCTATCTTCTGCGCTATCCTCGTGAAGGACATGCGGGAATCGTGTTGAAGCTCTCTCAATATCTTCCTATCTATATCATCCACTTATATCATCCCCCTGTGCCTGTGTTGTGAAATCAAGGAACTCATTGAGTTTCGCTTCCGCTTTGCCTGATTCCAGTATCTCTCTGGCTATCTCAAAGGCGTCGGTTAAAGTCTCTGACTCCCCTGCTGCGAATATCGCTGATGCTGCATTTAATAGAACGACGTCACGCTTCGCACCCTCTTCTCTACCGCCCAAGACATCTCGCAGTATCTTCGCACTCACCTCACGAGTACCGCCGGCAATCTCTTTCGGTGATGCAACTCGCAACCCGAAATCATCGGGTCTTATGAAGTACGTATCTATCTCACCATCTTCTAATTGTGATACCTTTGTCTTTCCGGAGATGGAGACCTCATCCACGCCTGGCTCGCCATGTACGACAAGTGCCTTCCTTAGCCCGAGGATGCGAAGTACCTTCGCTATCTTCTCCGTCATAGCTGCATCATAAACCCCTATAAGCTGATGCGTGGCTTTTGCGGGATTTGTTAACGGACCCAGAATATTGAATACCGTTCTCAACCCAAGCTTCTGCCTCACTTCCACCACATTCTTCATCGCCTGATGGTGCACGGGCGCGAACATGAATCCAATGCCTATCTTCTCTATACATTCCTCTATCTTTCGCGGTGGTAACGCCAGATTCACTCCCAATTCCTCTAAAACATCCGCACTACCACATTTTGACGTCACTGACCTGTTACCATGCTTCGCTACCGGTACCATGCAAGCAGTAAGGAATGCCGCGGTAGTTGATATATTAAAAGTCTTTACTGTATCACCACCAGTACCACATACATCAACCTTCTTCTCCACTCTCGGATTTATATGCAGTGCCATACTCCGCATAACAGTGGCGAATGCCGCTATCTCCACTTCGGTCTCGCCCTTCATCCTCATTGCGGTAAGGAATGCCGCGGTCTGAATTCTATCTGGCTTACCCTCCATTATAGCCCGCATCGCTATTTCCGCCTCTTCTGCACTCAGGTCCTCCCCGTCCACCACTTTACTCAAGTATCGCTCAAGCATCTCCACATCTCCTTCCCCATTATGTCTTATAAGAAATTAAAATAAAATGAAGTAGAATGTATTCATATCCATTCTATTTTATCACATCATTATTCACTATCATAGAATCACTTCTAATGGATACCGAATAAATGAAGAGGAAGCTACACACACCTCTGGATGAGACAGCGATAAAGGAATTGGAGCTGCGAGATATTGTATATCTCAGTGGCGAATTATACACGATGAGAGATAGAGCACACCAGCGGATACTGGACTACCGGCGAGCGGGCAAGGCTATACCAATACCAATAGAGCGAGGTGCGGTGATATATCACTGCGGTCCGTTAGTGCGCAATCACGAGGTCATAGCCGCGGGACCCACAACCAGTGCAAGAATGGAGACTGCTACGCCAGAACTGATAGAGGCGCTTCAAATACGTGCTATCATAGGAAAAGGGGGTATGGGAACCGCCACACGGGACGCTATGTGCGCACATGGATGCGTATATCTCGCAATGACCGGTGGCGCGGCAGTCTTAGCCGCTACCCGTATAAAGAACATTATATCTGTATACTGGACAGACCTTGGGATGGCTGAAGCGGTCTGGCATATGCACGTGGATGAGTTTGGTCCTCTGGTGGTGGGCATAGATGCAAGAGGGGATAGCCTGTATGAGGAGTTATAAAAGAAGGGTAGCTATACATCCATGAAAAAACCCTGACCTGATACGGAACTAAAAGGAATCAGGAATCGCAGCTAAATCTGTATGTCTTCCCCTCGGTTTAGCAGTGAGCTGTTGATTTCAGGTCTGGCGGTGGCACTTTCTTTGGATTGGGTAGTCTTCCCCGTCCTTTGTATTCTGGCTGTTCTTCAACGCCGTAAACCTCGACCAGTGCGTTCTTGTATGCGTCCCAGTCGTCAGTGGTAAAAATCGTGAGTTCTGTGTGCCCCTGCACTTTTCTACTAACATTGCCAATAAAAGGTGGCATCTAAAAATTCGTTTTACCATTTTCTTTTTTACCTCTCCCCGGTACTCACCACTCACATACCTTGACTACTTCTTCACCCCGATCGGCATCACGTATAAGGGTTTATGTACCGCAGGGAGATTCAGAACCTTTGCAACTTCGTCATCATCAAATGCGCCTATTGCCACGGTAGCCAGACCCAGAGCCTCACATTCCAGATATATATTCTGCGATACATGCCCTGCCTCTATATGCACATATCTTATCCCCCGCTCGCCATACCTGCGGGTCGTACGTTCGTATTCCGCAGTGATGACGATAGAGAACGAAGCATCTGCGATGAACATCTGCCGCAAGCAAGCGGTTGCTAACTCTACTCGCAGGTCATCGCTCTTATGCGGCTCCAGATAGCCATTCTCTACGTGATATACTCCCGGCTCTATATGCTCCACAGCTCCTACTCCTATCACAAGGTAGAGCTCCAGTGGATATGTAGCACCAGCGGAAGGCGCTTTTAACGCAGCCCATACGAGAAGCGCGAGTTCTCTATTCTTTATCACACCATGTTTGAACGCCCTTCGTGACTTACGCCCCGCTATCGCCTCTTCCACCGATATAGTGCTTTTATGCTCCGGTACTTCCAATTTCACGCGTTCCATATTCCGTATTCCGTATTCTATATTTCTTAACTTATTACCTACCCTTACCGTAACTCCTCACGTGCTATTACTATTCTCTGTATCTCCGAGGTTCCAACAGCGATACTGAGTATTCTTGCATCCCGAAATAACCTCTCCACTAAACTCCCCCTCGTGCAGCCGAGTCCACCATGTATCTGTACGGCGTTTGTTGCTGCCTGGAAAGCAGTTTCAGATGCAAAGAGCTTAGCCATTGATGCTTCTTTTGTTGTTATGCGCTCGCCTTTATCAGCGAGATAAGCCGCTTTATAGGTAAGCAACCTCGCCGCCTCTGCTCTCATTGCCATATCAGCAATCATGAATTGAACAGCCTGGAAATTTGCTATTGGCTGCTCAAACTGCTTGCGTTCCCTCGCATACCGTTTAGAAGCTTCAATACAAGCTCGGGCAATACCGACGCCGATACTGCCCATGGCTATTCTATCCCTGTCCAGGGTAGCCATTGCAATTCTGAACCCGTCACCTTCATTGCCGAGCATATTAGCAGTGGGAACGCGGCAATCATGGAATTCAAGCCCACCAACCACGCAGCCTCTCATACCCGTCATCTCCACGAGTTTGGAGAATGAGAAACCTTCTGTGCCCTTCTCCACGATAAATGCACTTATTCCTCTCCTCCTCTTGCTCTTATCCGTGTATGCAAAGACCACATAGATATCGGCGACTGCTGCGTTTGTGATAAATGTCTTCCTGCCACTTAATATGTATTCATCGCCTTCCCGCACCGCAGTTGTCTCCATGGAGAGTGGGTCAGAGCCTGCAGCAGGCTCAGTGAGTGCAAAAGCGCCCAATTTCTCACCACCACATAAAGGCTTCATGTACCGATGCCTCTGCTCTTCAGAACCGGCGAAATAGATGGGAAACAGGGAGATAAGGGCAGCGGAACTGAGGAATCCGATACTTGCACTCACCTTTGAAAGCTCTTCCACCATCAATACATAGCACATCAGGTTATCACCCAGACCACCATACTCTACAGGAAATGGAATGCCAAAGAGTTTGTGCTTTCCCATTCGTTTCACGATATCCATAGGGAATTTCCCCTTCCGGTCTATCTCTGCTGCACGTGGCAACACCTCTGTGGCAGCGAACTCACAGGTGAAGCTCTGAATTTCTCGCTCCCGTGTTCCTAACTCGAATTCCATCTCCCCTCACAAACAAAGCAGAACTAATAATTTTTTATTACTCTATTTTAAAAGAGAAGTGAGTACAAAGATAAAAAAGTAATGAATATGAATAGGGGGTAAGTAAGACGACGAGGAAACCATCTGTGAACATAGGAATGGTAGGGCATGTTGACCATGGAAAGACGACCTTAGTGAATGCGCTTTCAGGGGAATGGACGGACAGGCACAGTGAAGAGATAAGGCGCGGGATATCCATAAGGCTTGGTTATGCGGATGCGACCTTCAGGCGATGCCCGGTCTGTAAGGAGCCAGAATGTTACACAGTAGAAGAGGTCTGTAAACACTGTGGTTCGAAGACGGAGGAGCTAAGAACTATCTCCTTTGTTGATTCTCCGGGCCATGAAGCCCTGATGGCAACGATGCTGAGTGGCGCAGCGATTATGGATGGTGCGGTTCTGCTCATAGCAGCTACTGAGCCCTGCCCTCAGCCGCAGACGAAGGAACACCTGATGGCTCTCAGTATTGTCGGCATAGAGAAGGTGGTAATCGTGCAGAATAAAATTGACCTCGTCTCACGAAAGGGAGCGATAGATCACTATTTACAGATAAAAGAGTTTATCAAGGGTACAATTGCGGAGGGAGCACCTATTATTCCAATCTCTGCACAGCAATCGGTAAATCTGGATGTTCTGATACAGAGCATAGAAGAAACGATACCAACACCCTCTCGCCCCTCTAACGAGCCCCCGCTTATGTATATCGCTCGCTCATTTGATGTAAACAAGCCGGGAACGCCGATAGAGGATATAAAAGGTGGTGTGATAGGGGGTTCGCTGATTCAGGGTAAGTTGCGGGTCGGAGATAAGCTTGAGATTCGCCCTGGTCGGATGGTAACTTCAGGTGGTAGAGAGAGGTGGGTACCAATTGAGACAGAGATAACGTCTATAATGGCGGGCGGTGAGCTGGTGGAAGAGGTAACACCCGGAGGACTGATCGGAGTGGGTACGAAATTAGACCCGAGCATGACGATAGAGGACTCACTTGCCGGTCAGTGTGTGGGTTTAAAGGGTACTTTACCTCCCACTCGCGATGAGCTCGTTCTTCGATTCCATTTGCTAGAACGCGTTGTTGGCGTGGCAAAGGAAGTAGAGACAACGGCGATAAGGGTAGGTGAGAGCTTAATGCTCAGTGTTGGTACGGCAATAACAATGGGAGAAGTGAAGAAGGTGACGAAAGATATCCTGAAAGTGGAACTGAGCCGCCCTATATGTGCAAAAACAGGTGCTCGTGTGGCAATTGCGCGAAAGATAAGTGCAAGATGGCACCTCATAGGTGCGGGTACAGTGGAGTAATGGCGAAGAAGCGGTTAAGGATAGAGCCTTTTGAGCGGTATGGTAAAGAATATGATGAGTGGTTCGATGAGCACAGGTCTATATATGAAGCCGAACTTCGTGCAATAAGAGCTCTGTTACCCACGAAAAGGCAAGAGAGCAAAGTCAAAAGTAAAAATAGAAGTAGCAGTAGAAGCATAGAGATAGGGGTGGGTAGCGGTCGTTTTGCTGCTCCCTTAGGTATCACACTCGGTATAGAGCCCGCACCTGGGATGAGACTGCTGGCAAAAGCTCGTGGTATTGAGGTAATTGGCGGTATTGCAGAGGCACTCCCGTTCAGGGATTCGTATTTCAAGCTTGTGCTTATGGTTACCACCATTTGTTTTCTCGATGATACAGAGAAGGCATTCAGAGAGGTCTATCGCGTGCTCAAGCCTTATGGTTGCTTCATCATTGCTTTTATAGACCGTGACAGTCCTCTTGGAGAGATATACAGCCATAAGAAGTCAGATAGCCCTTTCTATCGTGTTGCGAGATTTTATAATACGCGTGAGGTGATTACGCTCTTAAAGGATGCGGGCTTCAATAAGGAAATCAAAAGTATGCAGACTATATTCCGTTTCCATACGCAGTTAGAAGAGGATAAGGTGGAGGAAGTGAGGCAGGGCTATGGAAAGGGCTCGTTCGTCGTGTTGAAGGTGGTGAAATGACTTGACGCTTGTTGCTGGTATAACAGGTGGGATAGCAAGTGGTAAGAGCCTTGTGCTCAAGTTATTCATGGAACTTGGCGCTTTCGGTATTGACTGTGACAAATTGAGCAGGGAAGCGGTGAGACCATGCTCGAAGGCGTGGTGGCAGGTTGTTAACTACTTTGGTAATGAGATAGTCGGGAGGGATCTGGAGATAGACCGGAAGAGGTTGCGTGATATTATAATAGGGGATAAAAGAAAGCGCGAGGTTTTAGAAGCGATAATACACCCGGAAGTGATGGCGATGTGCAGGGAGAGGATAGAGGCGATAAAGAGGATAGAGCCTGACGCGCTCATCGTCGTTGACGTGCCGTTGTTGATAGAGACGGGGCTGCAGGCTGAATTTGATACTGTGATAGTAGTCTATGTGAGTGAAGCGGAGCAGATAAGGAGGGTGATGGAACGTGAGGGAGTGGATGAGGGGGAGGCGAGAAGGTTGATTGGACTGCAAATGCCACTGCGTGAGAAGTTGAGATTCGCCGATGTGGTGATAAATAACGAAGGGCGGATAGAAGAGACTGCGAAGCAGGTGAAGCAGGTGTTTCAATCGCTATGTCCAAAGGTTCGTGAGATATAGTCATGAGTGTGGAAGGAAGATAAATGAGCGAAAAGGCGTCTAAGCAAGAGTTAAAATCAGTAATTCATTACCAAAAACAGTCTTTCCGGGAAGAAAGGTATTTGCTCGATATTAAATGGTAAAGTAAAATATAAAATCATGCATATTACCCGAATTTGCACATACTGCTCTCTCAGCCATTTTCAGTTTTTGGATTCCACCTTTTATTGAGCAGGTTCGAAGAAAGCGAATTCTCTGAGATTTTGTAGGATAAGGAGGGGTTTGAAAACGTGGTAATCCACTGTCTCAAAGAGGATTTATCGAGATATGGTGAGTGAGGGGAATATGCTGCTGGTGCAGAGGTAATAATTGACGAAAAGAAAAAAGCGACTGTTTTAAAATGCGATATTCATGGTGCGATAAGTGAGAGTGAGGGTGAATACTATGCGACATTTAAATGGCTTTTAGTTCCTCTCGGATTGGATTTTATTGACGATAATTTTAAGGAGTCTGAGGAAGGACTTTCATGGGAAGGAGAAGTTGGAGGCATCCAAACAGGCATTACCATTAAATTACCGTCACAAGAATCGGTATACGAAGTATGGAAGCACCCTGTTGGGCACTATCATAGGCATGTCTGGTGGGTTAGCTATTGCAGGCATGTTAGGCGTTGCTTATCTTATATTCAAGAGGAACATGCATTAGGCGTTACGATACGATAGTCAATGTCACCTAACGTTTTGGGGATATGTGAAATTTGCCGTAAGGCAAAATTTGGGCGAGCTTTAGCGAGTCGCATGTGCGCTGTTAGGCGACGTGCAGTTATAATATCTTTTTTTCCTTCAGATGTTGAATTATCTCATCCACAAATTTCTTTCCACTCTTAAGCATTTCTTCAGCTTCTAGCATGGATATCATAAAAGTGTATTCGTAATCTCCTATCCTAATTGTCTTTTCTCAAAAGCTCTATTTAACTCTCTCCCTATCTCTTTCGGGAAGACACCTGTTTTTTACAAAATGCTCTCCAAAAGCAGAAATTACACCTTTATGAGAGGAAAATGATAGATTTTTCGTGAGCAACATCGCTTGTGCACAGTAAAACATACATCGCATAGTATGTTCTTGAAACCGAAGATTCATAATCACCTTCCTTAAGGAGTATTTCAGCACTCTTTAAGTACTTCTTTGCTTTTTCTACCAGAGATTTTATCTCTCTCATGCTGGAATACCTTCCCTTCGCACATTTATGGGTAGCGGACTATTTACCTTTTTATAATCTTCCTCTGAAATAGGAAACCGATATTAACACGTTGTACCTCAAATTTATTTCCGTTATTATCTCTATCATTCTGTCAATTTCTTCCCCTGGTTTCGCCTTCCCTTCAAGAACGATGAACATATCTATGTCAGAGTCTTCTGTAGCGCAACCTCTCGCATAAGAGCCATAGAGTATAATATGCTTTAATCTGTTACCTTATAGCTTTTTGATCTCCTTTTTGAATTCCTCAATCGCTTCTTTTGTTTTTT
>JAGGRR010000195.1 GCA_021159465.1 Methanophagales archaeon | reverse complement strand
AAAAACGATAATAATTGGAGATACCACCAATTTGACGGTGGATATTAACGGGTTCAGAAAGAAGTATAAGAGTGAAGATTTAAAATATAAGGACTATAGGACTATAAATGGGCTTATTCCAGGTCCAGAGGCTTGTTGAATGGTGACATTTTGGAGGGGTTAAAGAAGGTTTAGATTTTATATTCATGCGGAATGCGGAATGTCACACATCACATACCAGACCGAATAGAGTATTTTAAGAACCTACAACTATTTTTAAAACCAGATGGTTTTATACATCAATTTCAAGAAGCCAAGCCATGCAGATGATTCCAAACTCACTGATGATGACATCATAATCAGATATGAGAAAGGAGAGATCATAGGGTTCACCGCCCTAAATGCAAGCAGAAGAAAGAGAGAAAGAAAATATGGGCACGGCGTATAAAAGGGCGTATCTGGCTTCGTGCCTTCGGCACTATGCCCAAATACCTCTTTGGGGAACTTCAGATACGGTCGGAACGTTATACACCTTTTCGTTTAAGGAGGTAAAAGCATGAAAATTGACCTGAAGCAAGGTAGGACATAAGACATCGGAAGTTTTAATAATCGGAGAGTGAAATAGCAGCGAACAGCGCATACATGATACTCACTTCTTATCAGTTATTATCTGTGACCGCTTTCCTCAGCTCATACAGCTTATTCAATGCCTCTATCGGCGATATCTTATCTATATCCAGCCTTCTCAATGCCTCTACCACTGGATGCTCCTTAGTGACGTACCGCACCTCCACTCTCCGCTCTGTTTCATGAGGTGCCTTATCCTTATCCTCATCCTCCATACGCTTCAGAACGCTCTTTGCTGTTTCTATCACTGCTTGAGGTAGTCCAGCGAGCTTAGCAGCCTGGATACCATAGCTCTTCGTGCCTTTACCTTCCTGCACCTTCCTTATGAAGAATATTTCATCCCCTGATTCCTTTATCGCAACATTGTAGCACTTCGCACCACTCAGCCGGTCAGCAAGGCTCGTGAGCTCATGGAAATGCGTAGCGAACATCGTCTTCGCTTTTATCTCATCATGTACATATTCCGCAACCGCCCACGCTATACTGAGCCCGTCAAGTGTACTTGTGCCACGCCCGATCTCATCCAGTATCACCAGACTCCTCTCGGTTGCATTGTTCAATATGTTTGCAGTCTCACTCATCTCCACCATGAACGAACTCTGACCCATGGAGAGGTCATCATAAGCACCCACACGCGTGAATATCCGGTCAACGATGCCTATTCTCGCTTCTCGCGCGGGCACGAAAGCTCCTATCTGCGCCATCAAGACAATTAACGCCGTTTGTCGCATGTATGTGCTCTTACCGCTCATGTTCGGTCCCGTGATGATCATCAATCGTGTTGGATCATTGAAATGGACGTCATTGGGCACAAATCCTTCCTTCACCTCCTGCTCCACCACCGGATGCCTGCCCTCCTTTATCGTCAGCTCCTGTCCTTCCACCACTTCAGGACAGTAATATTGGTTCTCCACAGCAACCTCAGCAAGCGCTAATAGCATATCCAGCTCCGCAATCAGGTTTGCAGCTTCCTGTATATCCTTACTCCGGGCAGCGACATTCAGCCTTATCTGCTCGAAAAGTTCGTATTCCAGCTCTTTTATTCGCTCATCGGCACTCAATGCCTTCGCCTCATACTCCTTCAACTCCTCTGTTATGTAACGCTCGGCTTCTGTCAGCGTCTGTTTCCTTATATATGTGTGTGGCACCTTCTTAATCTGTGATTTCCTCACCTCTATGTAATACCCGAAGACCTTATTATAACCCACTTTTAGCGATTTTATACCTGTTCGGGCTTTCTCACGCTCCTCAAAGTCCGCTAACCATTGCCTGCCCTCGTGCTTTATCCTTCTTAATTCATCCAGTTCTTTATTGAAGCCCTCCTTTATCACTCCACCATCCTTTATCGTCGCTGGTGGCTCCTCCACTATCGCACGCTCCACAAGCTCTACAACAGAAGAGAAGTCCATTGCCTTTAAGCTCTTCCTGATTTCTTTTAGCCTTCTGGCACGACATTTCTTTAATAAATCCTGAATCGCATTTATCTGCTCTAACGACCTTCGTAACAATATCAAATCCCTGCCTTTTGCATTCCCATACGCCACACGGCTTATTATCCGCTCAATATCGAATATCTCACTGAAAGCGTCCTTCAATGCCTCTCTGAGTAGAATATCATCAAAGAACTCCTTTATCACGTCCTGTCTGCTCCTTATCTCGTCCACATCCAGTAAAGGATACCTCAAACTCTTCTTCAGCAGTCGAGAACCCATACCAGTGAGCGTTTTATCCAATACACTGATAAGCGTGCCTCTTTGCGTGCCATCCCTTATATTTGCGAATATCTCAAGATTACGAACCGTTACACTGTCCACAACCATATAATCGGAAACGAAGAGAGTCTTCAGCGGCTTTATATGTGACAGGATACGTTTCTGTGTATCCCTGAGGTAAGATATAACAGCCCCCGCAGCCGATATACCAGCCTTTAGCCCGGCACAACCAAAACCATCGAGCGATATAACACCAAAATGGTTTATCAATGCCGTATATGCGTTCTTATACTCGAAGTAATAATCGTCATAGCGCGATATTGCACATCCCACCTCGCATTCCCAATCCAATGATAGCGATTCTGGTATCACAATCTCCGCAGGTCTCACTCGCTCTATCTCATTCCCCAGTGAGCATTCATCTTCCAGTTCCGTCAGCCAGAACTCCCCGGTTGATATGTCTATCGTGGCAATCCCTACTTTGCCCTCTACACGACTCACGCACATGAGATAATTAGAAGCACGCTCCTCCAGAAGTGTATCCTCTATAACCGTCCCGGGTGTGATGAGTCGCACAACCTCACGCTTCTCTATCCCCGTCCCCCGTTTCTGTCTGTCCTCCATCTGCTCACATATAGCCACCTTGTAGCCCTTCTTTATCAACTGCCGTATGTATGGCGTGACAGCATGAAAAGGCACCCCAGCCATTGGTATTCGTCCCGCTGCACCCTTACCACGACCTGTTGTGGTTAATGCAATCTGCAATTCCCGGGATGCTATCCTTGCATCTTCACCAAAAGTCTCATAGAAATCACCCACACGGAATAGTAGGATCGCATCCCGGTACTTATCCTTTATCCTGTAATATTGCCGCATCATCGGCGTTAGCTCTGTCATCTTCTTTACTAACACCTATACCTATACTATCCTACCCTATACACAGCCATACATATACATACATCACAGGAACCTGAACACTTCGGGCAACTTGCCCGTTATTCGTCTAAACTCCTCCGTCCATTGCTCAGGTTCTAAGCCTTTCTGCGCAAGCAGAACTGCAGTCCATCGTTCCAGACCCACACCTGAACAGCCCGACCACAACTCTTTTCCACTCTGCAGCTTCACACTGAAACCTTTTGGATATTTGTCACCGTTCACACTCACATTCTGGAATTCCAGCCATTTGCCACTGTATGGCAGAATAGCCTCAAAATCTACCGTACCCACCTCCTTCAACTCCGCCAGACCCGCCATACCCTCCTGTGCCATGAACCAGGGTGTCACCCACGCTTCCCGCCATTCTATATCCAGTATCTCTGCGAATATACGGCGATAACGCTCACGTAGCTCGTTAGCATGCTCTATCACCTGCTCTTTTGTCCCTATCCATACAATCTCCACCCTGTGGAACTCATCCAGCCGTTCTATACCATGAAGCCCACCACTTTCATATCTGTGCGAAGTACCAGACCTATCAAATACCTTTATTGGCAGAATTGAATCTGGCAATGTCTTACCCATGAGAAATATCCAGAATGGTGGGCATTGCGCATAACACAGCCCCCCTATGGGCTCTATTCGGTCCTTTATCATCTCCAGAGGCACTTCATTTGTTACTTTGTAATAATCCATCACCTCCTCCCAGTACTCAGGGTCCCGTGTCTTCGGTGCGCATACGTAATAAGCCTCAGGATAAATACCCTTTGCATGCCCTGATCTCTTCCAGACCTCCCATGGCACCAGCTTCGGAAATACCATCTCCTCATAACCCAAAGGCTTCAATACCTTTTCTATCAGTACGCGCTCGAACGCTCTGAAAATTCTCGTTATCTGTGGTCCGTAAATCCACTGACCGCGTCCTGCGGCATGTCTTATCCAGCCTCGCTTCACCATCTCCTCTGTAGGGTCTTTATCAAACCGGAATGACTTCTTCTTGCTCTCAAATAGTAATTCCCAGTGCTCACTCTTGCCTTTCCAGCTCGCTATTGTCTTTTTCTCATCCAGTAGCCTTAATAACCTATCAGGAATCCGTTTCTCCAGTGCTGCATAGTCCACATCGAGATACAGTGTTAAACGCCCGTCATTATGCTTTAACTCACTCACAAAAGGTAATCGCTTCAATTTGATGCTCTCTTCCCAACCCATAGTTATCTTATAGCTCTCTATCTCTATGCCCCTTATCCCGATCCTGTATTTAGCGAGGAATCTACCGAACTCCTTCTTCAATCTGGTAAGAGCATCATGAGCCCTTACAAATCTATCAGAGCTCAAATCCAGCTTTAACTCCTCTCCCGAAACGCTCCATTCCTCTATCTCTGCACCACATCCCGGTGGCGCACCACGTTTCAGTAAAGGTTCTGCGGACTCACGCATAAAATCGCTCAGCTCTGATAGCGTTATATTATTCAGACTGCTACTGCATTTAAGTACCGCCTTCAATTGAAACTGGATATCGCTATCACTCATGCATGCACCAGATAGAAGATGAATTTATTTGATATTAAATGATACACAACATATTATAATTATAGATGCGAAGAGCAAGAAGGCGGAGATGTATTGGCTTCCAGCCGAATTTTCTATACTTTGAACCCCGCGACCGGGCATATACGTGTGGAGAAGAGGTATTGAAGCTGGAGGAGCTGGAAAGTATAAGATTGAAGGACTTTTTACAACTCGACCAGGCGAGTGCGGCAGCGCAGATGGGCATTTCTCAACCCACTTTCCATCGTATCATAACGGAAGCGCATCGTAAGATAGCACGCGCACTCGTTGAGGGTAAGGCTATAAGGATAGAGGGTGGGCATTACGTGATGGTGGAGAGGACTCGCTGGCAGGGTTATAAAAATGGTCCCATGAGTGTTGTTGATAGGAGGTAATATAGGATATGGCAGAAGAGAGAGAAGAGGGTAAAAGGAGTGTGGCAGAGCAGGAGAGGGCGGTACAGGCGATGATGGAGAAGGTGAAGCATAAGGTAATGGTGATGAGTGGAAAGGGTGGAGTGGGGAAGACGACAGTGGCAGCGAATCTCGCGTTCGCTCTCGGAATGAAAGGTCTGGACGTGGGTCTAATGGATGCAGACATACATGGACCTGATATACCAAAGATACTGGGGATAGAAGATAAGCGACCGGGGGCATCGGGCGATAAAATACTCCCGATATTGGTCACGCCACGTTTGAAAGCGATGTCCATCGGCTTTCTCCTCCCTGACAGGGATTCCGCTATTATATGGCGGGGGCCGATGAAGATGAATGCGATAAGGCAATTCCTCTCAGATGTGGACTGGGGTGAACTTGACTATCTCGTCATAGACCTCCCGCCGGGCACAGGTGATGAGCCACTGAGTGTTGCACAATTGATAAAGAATGTGGATGGCACGATAATAGTAACAACACCACAAGACCTCGCACTGCTCGATTCGAGGAAGGCAGTGAACTTCTCCAGGGTGCTTAAATTGCCTGTTATAGGCATAATAGAGAACATGAGTGGATTTGTCTGCCCCTATTGTGGCAAAGAGATAAATATCTTCAAATATGGCGGTGGTGAGCAGTCGGCGCGTGAACTTGGCGTTACTTTCCTTGGTAGGGTACCTATTGATCCCGGGATGGTGATAGCTGCGGATAACGGAACCCCGTTCGTATTGCAGAAGGACTCTAAGGTGCGTGAGGCATTCGAGCATATA
Source organism: Methanophagales archaeon (assembly GCA_021159465.1). NCBI lineage: Archaea > Methanobacteriati > Methanobacteriota > Methanomicrobia > Candidatus Methanophagales > Candidatus Methanophagales archaeon. Next base: position 5,290 of record JAGGRR010000195.1, on the reverse strand, counting down.
GTGGAGAAGGTGCGTGAGATAGTGGAGAAGAAGAGATAAAGAAGAGGGATGCAAACGATTTTTCTGAAATCTGGATAATATACCTTTTATTTTCTTTTAACAGCGCTTCAGTATCAAATACCACCATTTATCTTATCTCTGCTCCAAAGTTTTCTCTTTTTTTATATCCGTTTCTCTTGCCTCTTCTATAACTTCTCTCGCTGTCATACCTTTAAACATTTCTCTTAGCGAGCCTTTTTCTTCGGAACTGGGAATGACTTGAGTTAAACGCCTTCTCCAGACTCAACCACAATCGCTCTATCTTTAAACCCAAATTTTTCCCTCATTTTGCATTACTTTAAACTTATGGAGTTACCATTCGAGCTACTGGGAAAAGGCAATTTATATTTTTATATGATGAATATATATTCAATAATGATGTAGGTGAGAGATAAAGGGAGAAGCGAGGCGATATAGAAATGAAGGTATGCGTAACTGCAATGGGAAAGGACCTGGATGCAGAGGTGGATCCAAGGTTCGGGCGATGCCAGTATTTTATATTCGTTGACACAGATACAATGGCGTTCGATGCTGTGGAGAACACCGCTATAGCAGCACCAGGTGGAGCAGGAATTCAAGCTGCACAGACCGTTGTGAATAAAGGCGTAGATGTACTCATCTCGGGCAACATCGGTCCTAATGCCTTCCAGGTGCTCTCTACCGCGGGTGTAAAGGTCGCAACAGGCGCGTATGGCACTGTAAGAGAAGCAATAGAGATGTATAAAAGTGGTAAATTGAACGTGAGCGGAGGTTCTACAGTTGGTGCTCATGCCGGTATGGGTATGGGCATGGGTATGGGTGGAGGTCGCGGTATGGGACGAGGCATAGGGCAAAGCATGGTTATGCCACAGGGAGAAAAAGCTGAAAAAGAGAGTCTCGAAGGACTCGAGGAGATGGTAAATAAACTGGAGAACGAATTAAAGGAAGTGAAGAAGCGTATAGAGGAGCTCAAGCGGAGGTGAGGTGATGCAGGAATGAAGATTGCCGTTCCCGTAATCGGAACGCAGGGGTTGGACGCCCCTGTGAGTGAGCATTTTGGTAGAGCGCCCGCTTTCACCATAGTGGATATGAGCACGAAGGAAGTGAAGGTGGTCCCGAACTCGGGTGAGCATTTCGGTGGTGTTAAAGTAGCACCAGAAATCTTAGCAGAGGAAGGTGTGGAGGTAGTACTCTGCTCAGGATTAGGACCGAAGGCAATAAACATGTTTGAGCAGTTTGGTATAGAGGTCTATGTGGGTGCGAGTGGAACAGTAAGAGATACAATAAGAGCATTTCAGGCTGGTTTGCTTCACGAAGCTTCGGATAAAGACGCATGTATGATGCACAGGCATTGATTCAAACAGGAGGTGATATGGATATATATGAGTGGAGGAAGAGGGCGAATGGGCGGTAGAGGACTGGGTCCTGGTGGTGAGTGCGTATGCCCGAAATGTGGATACCGGGTGCCACATTCGCGTGGTGAACCTTGCTACAATAAGACATGCCCAAAATGTGGCACCAGTATGACGAGGGCATGATGTTCATGTGTCTGGAGTTAAAAATAGAAATAGAAGAAGTTAGGAGGTGATGTGAAAAAATGGCGTTCGGGTGGTATGGAAGAGGAGGATACCGCTGGAGAAACATGTATTACCTCACGGGCTTGCCAGGCTGGATGAGGTTCGGGTTCTCTCCAGGCTGGATAGGTAGAAGCCCAACCGGATTGCCACCGACAGCGCAGTATCTCATGCAGAGCGGACAGTTGCCTCAGTTCAGTTCATGGATACAGCAGCAGATGCCGGTAGCAGGTATGGGTATGGGCATTGGCATGGGTACAATGCCCGGCATGACAAGGGAGCAGGAGATTTCGATGCTGGAGAATCAGGCGAAGATGCTCAGTGAGCAGTTGGAGCAGATAAAGAAGAGACTGGATGAATTGAAGAAATGATGCAGGGGGTCTAATCCCCCCTATTTTTTTCAATGCGATGATTTGGTTATGGAAGGCTTTTGTTGATGAGCATTTATGTGTGGGCTGTGGCAAGTGCACCAGAGTCTGCTGGACTGGTGCGATCAGGCTTGCGGATGTGGATAAGAAAGCCAGAGTTGATTTCAGACGCTGTGTCTGCTGTACCGCATGTGTGAGGACATGTCCAGCAGGTGCTGTACATATAGTGCCATATCCAATCGGGAATTTGGAATTTGAGGAGTTAAGTGCTCGTTTAAATATAATAGAGAGGCAGCTTAAAGACTTAACGAGGAGCATTGAGCATTTATAGCAGTTATAATTGTTACCCCTCATTTAGCAGCATAGTGATGCCTTTATCAACACCCTCACAGGGATGTCTCCCGGTCTTACAGAATGTTTCAAAGTGCTGTAGCCACTGTGGATAGTCGGGAGCGGAGCGAACGAAGCGAACGAAGCTCCTCAACTGCTCTATCGTCTCGGGCTCCAGTTCATGCTCCATTATGCATGCATCCTTATTCGCTATCCGCGGTGGTACTTTTATTATCTCGAGAAAAGCACGTATAGTTTCATGTCGGTCCTTCACCACTTTTGCTATCTTCTTACCCTTTGGCGTCAGGGTTATACCCTCATACTTCTTGTAATTGACAAGCCCCATCCCGTTTAGCCTCCTTGCCATCTCCACAACACTGGATGGTTTCACATTTAATACTCTGGCTATCTCTTTCACCCTTGCATATCCCTTCCCTTCCTGCAAGGAGATGTTCAAAATCGCTTCAAGATAATCCTCCGCTTTCCTGCTCAACATCACCGGCATCACAATAAATTAGGTCTACCTATATAAAGTAGGCTACACTTACACATATTAATCTCTTATCTATGCTATTCCTTTTATATCAATATCGGAATGAAATGATAATCTTCTTCGATCTCGAGGGACCTCTATCACCGCAGGACAATGCATACGAGGTGATGAAGCTAATAGGAGATGAAGGTGCACATATCTTTGAAGCTATAAGCAACTATGATGACATATTGGCGCTGGAGGGGCGAGAAGGTTACGAGCCGGGTGATACTCTCGCATTGATCATCCCCTTCCTCATGCTTCATGGTATAACAGAAGAGGACATAAAACGAGTATCAGAACGTGCAACGCTTGTAAGAGGTGCGAAATATCTATTTGAGAGGTTACGTGCTGAGGGCTGGGATATATATATCATCTCAACAAGTTATGAGCAGCACGCATACAATATAGGTCGCAGGCTGGGGCTTGAACCCTCGAGGATTATATGTACAGCCTTAACCTTAAATCAGGATTGGATGTCCGGAAAGGAGAAGGAATCACTACTATCACTGACGAAGAGAGTAGAAGAGAGGATAATTGAGCTTCATTCTAATTCCCATTCGCAAATTAACGAGCTCAGGTCGGTAATGGATGATTTCTTCTTCCATCAGTTGCCACGTTCCGGGTTTGATGTATTACGGCAGGTGAGGGTGATAGGTGGAGAGCGGAAGGCGGAGGCGATAAGGAGCATCATGAAGGAGAAGGGGAAGCCACTCAGTGACGCTATTGCTGTTGGGGATAGTATCACCGATTATAAGATGCTAAAGTTGATAAAAGAGCACGGTGGCTTATCGGTTGTATTCAATGGCAATGAGTATGCAGTGCCGTATGCCACAGTGGGACTTGCATCTGTTGATATATCCTTCCTCCTTATCCTCTGCGATGCGTTCGTCCAGGGCGGTAAAGCGAGAGTAAAGGAGATAGTGAGGACGTGGGAAGCGAACAGGGCGGATTTCGAGAGCAATCCTGACGCAGTCGCAGACGATTACATCAGGGATGATATAAAAGACTGTATTAAGATTAAGAGCAGGAAACTACCACTTCCGTATTTACACGATATTGAAGATGCAGATGATAGCGAGTTGGAGGCGATAATAAGGGTACATAAACGCGTAAGGATGGAGGTAAGAGCCCGGGCAGGGAGATTGGGCTGAAGTTGAATTCTATTAATTTCAATGATGGGAGAGGTAATGATAGAGTTGAGGTTGAGGTGCCTTTGGTAGCATTGGATGATTCCGCTGTCGTTGACAACATGGTTTTTCACTACTGACTCGCATACGGTGAAGCCACTGTTCTTCCTGAGAGGGATATTAGAAGCCTAGTAATTGCAGGCAACTGAGGGGTACAGAAAAGGGTAAAGATGCAGAGAGAATTGGCACATTCAATCCAGTAAGCATTTTTATTACCTTCTTCACCGTCTCCAATGCTACTTTTGATGAGGTTGTTTGTCATCACAAGGAATTATCTTCAATCTCGGGTCCATCGCATATACTTATAAAAATAGTAGGCAAATAAGAAGTAAGAAGTAAGAAGAGACTGACCGTGCTTGTAATCAGTGTTGCCATAATCAGTGGGATTGGATTTGGGTTTGTGATATTCATATTCCAAAACGAGAGAGAAGAACCCTGCCATATCCCGGTCGCGGAACATAACGCAGAAATAAAACTGCCTGAGCCTGTAAAGGATAGTGATACATCAATAGAAGAAGCTTTGCTTGAAAGAAGGTCTATCAGGCAGTATAAGGACGACCCGTTGACACTTGCTGAAGTTTCACAGCTTCTTTGGTCTGCTCAGGGGATTACTGGTCTTTGGGGAGAGAGAACAGCGCCATCCGCAGGTGCTACTTATTCTCTTGAAGTTTACATCGTTGTTGGAAATGTGATGTGTATAACCTCTCCGAAGAAATTTATAAATATAAACCGCACGAACACAACAAACTTGAGAAGGTTGCGGAAGGGGATAAAAGGGCTGAGCTATGTGATGCTGCCCTCGGACAACGTTGTGTCAGAGATGGTGCCATTGTCATAGTATTCTCTGCGGTTTATGAGCGAACAACAGGGAGATATAAAACGCCAGTCAGAGATGAACGAACAGGAGCGAGCTACCTGAGGGGAGTAAGATATGTGCACATGGAAGTCGGACATGCCGCTCAGAACGTTTATCTGGAAGCAGTATCCTTGAATTTAGGAACAGTAGTTGTAGGCGCTTTTTCTGACGGGAGAGTAAAAACGATAATGAATATGCCGGAAGAGGAGCAGCCACTGTATATAATGCCAGTGGGGAGGGTGTGATGCCGGGATGCAGGATGCAGGTTTCCTCATGCCTCGCAAGCACACCTCATTGCAAGGAGATGGAAATACAGCAGCTTCGGGATAAGCAGAAACGCCTTTTCGAAACCAGTGGTCTGATACAAGTCAACTCTTATCATAGTTGTTACTCAACCGACCCTATTATTTATTATTACCCCG
>JAGGRR010000194.1 GCA_021159465.1 Methanophagales archaeon | reverse complement strand
CCATCCTCAAGCCTGTTGTTACTCCATATCGTTGCATTTATACTGCTGAGGTTGCCATCTTCCGAAAAAACCGTTCCCACATCTCTTAGCACAAGGTCTGCATAAATATACGCGGTTCTGTTGTTGTTATACTCGTTCAGCTCTGTTATGTTGTCATACGGGTCAACCGATACATTTAGAAACGTCGGTCGCTCGTATTTGCCCCACCGGAGTGGTAGCGAAATGTTCTTGCTTTCACTCACATTTAACCTATCTATGGTTTTATACTCTACGTCTCCCCACCTGTATTCGTCAATCAAAAATGAAGAGCCAAAAGATATGATATAAACGGTATCTCCTTCTATCAGGGGAGTCCACACATCACTGACGATTCCTTTGCAGTACTCCATTATGACCTCTTTATCTCCAGGGTTTTTTTGTATCCCCAGCCAGCCTTGAGAAGCATCAATATTTATGAAATGAAGTCGCAGATCAGCGGCACCCGGATGTGATATTTTGTAATACCCAAAACCGCTTCCTGCTAACGGATACGGATTATACCTCCCCAACTCCAGCCTCACCGTGACGTTGGATGCATCCAACGCACCCTGGTTTGTAATTTCTACCGATGTGTTCTTATCTTTTCTCGCTGGCTGATTGAATTTCGTAATGGTAAAGTCCGGATAGTTCATCCATAAATATTTATTCAGCTCGTTGTCACTCTGAGTCTCGTTTATCTCGTCTATCTCATCTAAGGGGTCAACAATTGCAGTTACGACATGCGTTGGTGCGCTGTAAAGGCTGATGTTCTTCCAGACCCCTGTTACGGTTGCGTTCTCTCCCGGCGCCAGCGTAACCTGCGTGTGATTAAGCAAACCTATCTCTGGCAGTTCGGATTGTGAAATCAGCCTTGTGGTATTCCTCCACAAATCAACTGTGAAAGTCGCAGGTTTCGTGCCGTTGTTCCTCACTGTTGCAGTAATATTCACATCTTCTCCGTCATCAGGATGCTCCGGGTCGAGCGTGATATTTACAACCGTTGGGTCACGAGATGCGTTCACTGGCAATGGTAAAATGAAAGTGTTATTCGTTTCGTTTATCTCTTTTATCGTGTTATTCCATACAGTAACATTGATGCGGTGATTGCCGGTGGCTGCAAGCCAATTCTTCACGGTGATGTCTTTCGATTCGTTCCACGTTTTTGTCGCGTTCAATTGCAGATTTTCTTCGTATAGAAGTTTATTTACCGCTGTGTATCCACTGAGCAAGAATGTTGCAAGGCTGGTGTTATAAATATAAGCGGTGTCACCTGGTACCAGAATAGTATAATCTTCCCTGGAGTATGAACCTGTTTTCTCAAATATTTTATCACCGTTTTCATTACAAATTAATAGTTTACCACTTTCGAAAAGACTTATCCGCTCGAAATGGAGTTGTAGTGAATCTACGCCCGGACGATGTATAATAGTCAGATTATCATATTCGGGCTTTAACAGTGATGCGTTTGGCGCTATCGGCAAATAAGACACCGGAAGGTTCTTATCAAAATGATACCTGTATGTGCGATTCTCAGTTTCGTAATCTGTAATGCTCACATTCGCAGTTCCGTTTCGCAGTCCCACATTTGCCACCTCTGCGGTTATATCCGCAGTATCTGTGTCCGATAGATTCGTCTTTGCAGCAATTACATTTGTAACCGTGAAGTCCCGTGTCGCATTTACTCGCATTATACGGGATGCGATATTGTCAGTTTTATCATCCTCCGGCACGTTGCCTTCAGGGTCTATGAACAGCAAGACCGAGTGATCGCCCACTGTTACGTTTCGCACCCTAATCGAGACATTTTTTGAAGAATTGGTATTCACCGTTAGATTCTCATCACGAATTAGATTAGCCCTGTAAACAGGATAAAAGGATATAGTATATTCCGGGGAGAAATCATTTGGATTATATTGTTTTATTTCTACCGTATCCCCAGGAACGTGAATCCAGCATGATTTGCTAGTTCTTGCAACTTCTGTATTATTTTTATCCTTTATCACGAGCACAGGAGGAGAATAATCTGGATTTATGTCTATGTAAAGATATATACATACTGCATTGTTATAAGTTTCGGATTCATTTATCGGTACTCCATTCATAGCTTTATGAAAAGAATCTGAAGGTTTATAATCAAAGAGCAAAGCGACACTGAAATTCGTTGCGTTCACACGTCCTGAATTGTTGATAACAGCGGTGATGTTCACATCGTCCTCGTCATACGGTTGTGTGGGGTCAAACAGTATAGTTCCATTGAGTCCACGAAGTCCCAGAGTTTTCCAGGACGTGTTTCCACTAACCTCTGCACCGCAGACATATCTTACCAGCGCTTCTATGTTGTTCGTCTCCTTTGTTTCGTTTATTTTGTTCTCATAATCTGCTTCTACCTTTATTACATGCTTGCCCACTTCTGCCGTCCAGTTAGCATTTACCAATATTGGAGAGCCATTTGCTAAACCTGATATTGTTTCGTTTTTAATAGGAATATCATCAACGAGGAAATACACAGAGAAATTACTCGCTTCTTCTATCCCAACATTGGTTACATTCGCACTTATTCCCACGGTATCGTTATCTCTTACTGTGTCATTTCCACGAACTTCGGTGCCATTAAGCCATGTCAGCGAGAGGTTGGTAACTTCAAGGTCCGCAGTTTGCACGGGCATGTATTGCTTAAATGTGTTATTCGTTTCGTTGTATTCCATAATAACCCCTTCTGGATCTATTTTAGCTACAATGAACTGCTCTCCATCTCTTTGGAAGGTCCATTCCACAGGAATATTCGCAGTTTCGTTTATTGTAAGGTTTCGTGTAGTTGTGTCAATTATATGGGTTTGTGTGAAGTAATAAATCTTGCTTACCTTTGTATCAATATCAATATCCTGTGTCTCGCGTTTGTATATTTTCGGCTTGCCGTTCTCCTCTTTAACTATTAAGCTGAGAATTATGTCGCCGCCGATTTCTAACGTTGCCGTTTCATTCTGCACATCGAGCGTCAGGTTAGCGGAGTTGTTTTCCGCATAAATTTGAATAGTTCTGTTATCATCGGTTTTGTTGATAGTTGCATTCTCTGCCCAATCAACCCCTTCTTCGGTAAGGAATCGCAGAAGGCTTTCGTTCTCGCTTCCCGGCACGTTGTCCCAGCAGAATAAGTATCTGTTTATTGTCATCCTTTTTATCGTTTCCACCACGCTTTTATTATCAAGTATCCAAGGCGTCCAGCCGTGGAAACTGTGATTATAGCATCTTATCACTTCACCTTTACCATCTTTAATGCAAACTTCTCCTCCTCTTACTATCTCTATTTCCGGGTCGTGATATTCTTCTATCTCCAGGTCGAGATACAACCGTATAGCAGTTGCATTCGCTCTCTCTATTAGTATCTCCGGAAAGCTCTTATACTGCTCATTATCCATAACGTTATCTATATGCCGTTCTGCCCATTCGTATAAGGTGAGATTGAAATCACTTGCATTCAACCCTCCACGGTTCGCAATGGTAACGTTGATAATTGCCTTATCGTCCTTTTTGAGAGTTCCAGGCTCGATGCTGAGGTTTTCAAACATGAGTTCCGGTGCCTTCACGTGTATTTGCCATGTGAACTCATTGTTTAGCTTTGAATCGTTAATTTCGTATATTTCCTCTTCTGGATCCACAACCACGGTTATGTTGTGGTCACCGGGGATATACACGTCACCATATAAGTTATCCGCGGTCCATGTTATGTTCGCATACCCCGTTCCGTTGCTGGGGTCGAATCGCACAGTTGTGCTCCCTATCACGTGCTCTGGTTTGACTTCGTCGATATAGAAACTCAAATTAACCATACCAGGTTGATTCGCAAAGTTCGTTATGTTGAGCGTGGCGTTCGTGGTCACGATGTCGTAAAGCTCCAACTCATGAGGATTACGTGCTGTGCCGTTAACAAAGAAAGACAGATTCGTCACATTAAAATCACGAGAACGGTTCACATGCACGTCCCATAATAACGTATTATTTTCTTTAGCATGCTCTGGGTTCTCAAGCGGCTCAATCGTTACGTTTATTATGTAGTTGCTGCATTCGGGTTCCCACCAATGTTCTCGGTCCACCCCATTATCGTGTAATGCCTCGCAGTAAATATCTCGAATGCAGGCATTCCAGGGCACAAAAGAAATGTTTATGGAATTACCGGCTGGAAGAGCTTCAATATGTGTTTTATTGAGCAATTTATAGTGCGGTAAAGGGTTATAATTTCTGATTTTTAACCGCGAGGGCACGCTCGTTGGACGGAAAACCTCATAGAAGGAGACGAGGAAGTCAGAGGCATTCAAACAGCCGAAATTCGCTATCGTCGCGTTTATCCACACGAGGTCGCCATCATA
>JAGGRR010000193.1 GCA_021159465.1 Methanophagales archaeon | reverse complement strand
ATTTATATGTTAATAACCAAAACTATCAAATATAGAGATATGAGCAAACAGATATTTTAAATTTGTTTGTAATCATAAGTAAAAGATTTGAAAACATTGGAGGATATTATTTTAGCAAAAATTTAAAATTGGTGTGAATATAAACCCTTTCCTGGCTTGTGGGGGCACGGGCAGGTCCCATAATTTTCACGAGAAAGTTTTTTTTGGCAGAGGCAGGCAGAGAGAAAGTGTTTATATACCAACGAGATAAATGTTTTATTATAGAAAAGATACCCTGCTGGATAGAACGGCTGCTCCTGCTGAAACTGAATGAGATCACAGGAGAAATAAAAACTATACACACACGCATAGATAGTGTGGAGAAGGATGTCGCTGGTTTGAGGAGAGAGATGATGACAAAATTCGAATCGGTGGATGCTAAAGTAGAAAGTTTGAGGACCGAGGCGATTTCACGGTTCGAAGCTGTGGGCAGAAGGTTTGATTTGCTCGAAGCGAGACTACCAGTGATAGAGAAGATGGCTGAGCTTGAAGTCCGGCTTGCAGATTGCGTAGCATTTTGATTAAACTTTCTTAAAGTTTTACTTGAGAAGAAGTTAGCTTCTGCATAGCTTAAAAACGCAGCATTTTTTGTCAAACAATTCTACATCTATCTCTGTCGTCTGCGAAGATGTTACATGTGTGTTCGGTTAAGTAATCCATCTATCCATTAGCCTCTCTCGTTTGACATTTGGATCGCATCCCTGGCAGAGGTAAATGTTGTATAAAGTGAGCATATCCAGTTTCAGCCCCATGCATTCCAGTACCTCGGTCAACAATCGGTCTGATTGCTCGGTGAAGACTTTTGCCCAACGTAAAGGCATGTATCGGTTAGCATTTACCTTCAGTCTGCTAACGAAATAGCCGCCATAGCGGACGATTCTGTCGAAAAAGAGGTACTTGAAGTATCCGAGATCGAGGAGCAGGATGCAGCCCTTGAGCCAGGGTCCCAACCGAAATATTTATCGCTATCGCCCAAAACACGACCGGGTTGCTGTGCTTGAAACTCACGCACCTCTGAAGGAAATCA
>JAGGRR010000192.1 GCA_021159465.1 Methanophagales archaeon | reverse complement strand
TAATGCACCTCTTCATATCATCCCAGCATTGTTGCATTGCCGCATTATTTATCCAGTGCAGGTCATCAGGCTCTACCATGATATCCGTGTGGTTCAACATGTACGGCATCAGGTATCGCTGCCCCTGAGGCATTCCCACATCCGGGTTATATCCCGGCGTTCGACTGGACCTTGCCATCGCCAGCTTCTTTCCTTCCTCTACAAACTCCGTCTTCCTCTTCGACTGCGTCCATCCACCATACACATAGAACTTGGTCTTCGTGCTATCAGGCTTCTCGGCGAACTTGTTCGACATCGCCTTCAAGAAATTATGCTGCACATCTCCAAATGGCATTTTTATTCCACACCTCCTCTTGGTACGAATAATTTCAGGTCCTTTACACCTACATCCTTCTTTCCACCTTTCACTTCTGCAATCTTCTTCCACGGCTGGAACCCAGCGACCGTTCTCTTCCAGTGTATCTCTGAGCATACATCCATCGACTCGGGATCATCTGCTTCCTGCCAGACGCCACCCTGAGCATTCCTGTACATGGTAGTTCTCTTCCTCAGTTCATCCTCGGGAAGCGGCTTGCCCACTACCACTTCCTTGTCCATCGCTCCTCCTATCATGTCCTTCACATACTTCACTTCCCCCGTGTTCTCATCAATTGCCCATCTCCTCAACGCATCGAACATCATACCTCGCTCATCCAGTCGGACTGCGTGCCCATGCACCGTCCTTCCTCTGAGACCGGTTCTTGCAGTATCAAACGTCTCAGAATCCAATAGCTCCTTTGCTATCTTTTCTACATCCCGCTCCCTCGCTTCTATAATCGTCCTTCCTGATAGCACACCTACATCTATTCCCCTCCACCTGCAATAATACGCCACTGCTCGCTGTCTCGGCGTTATCGGTGCGAAGAACATTGAATCTGTAAACTGGTTGTATCTTATCCGGTCGCCTGCTTTTGCTCCTTCTGTGGGTTCCACCATCTCACGAACCGCGCATTCAGGCTCTTCCATCTCCTCCAATGGCGGATGTATGCTCTTGTATTCCTCACCAGGCGCACGATGCGCCAGCAATCTCACTACGTCCTCTTCTGGTATATCTCGCAACTTCTCAAACTTGTACTCAGGATTCATATATTTCCTGCGGTTCTCGGCTATAAAGCTCGAACCAGGCCAAAATTGTGGCATTTCTTTTTCACCTCCTTACATAATCTCCTTTGCACCCTCTGCTACTGCCTTCATCGGCTCCGCGAACTCCGGTATCGCACCCAGGACCTCTCCATACAGTGCTGATGTCCTTGCGGGTATGAAGTACATTGTATCAGCATCTATGCACATCGCAGCGCAGAAGCATGGTATAAACTGCCCCTTTGCATGCCTTGTAACAATGTGGTTACCATAGAAGACACCAGGACCTCCACCACCGTAGATCGAGTGCGAGAAGAACGAACTCGACACGGAAGTACCCTGTGCCATTCCAAAGTCAACCCCAGGCATGCCCGTCTCATGCTCCAACAACTCATTGAAGTACATGATGTTTGGCGGTACCGACTGCCCTGCTCTCATCGCTGCACAATTTACACATACCGCAGCAAGCATCCCTGCTGATGCATATGCGTTCCACAACTGCATGTCATCGGTATCATATACAACAAATCCCGATGGCATCTTCTTCTTCTCTTTCAATAACCCATCTGCTTTCGCCTTCTCTACCAGGCTGTACACAACATCACCCAGCGTACCGGTCTTCCCATTCTCCTTTATCAGGTTGTACAGCAGGTTGTTCGCATTCATACCCTCGTATGCCAGGTCAAGCAGATGTCCACGCTCAAATGGTCCTATTGCGTTGCCCATCTCCCATTGCGCCGCCTTCTCCAGTATCATTGCCAATGCCGCACCCTGCAGCGCTCTCTTCCTTACAGTAGCCGCGAGGTGATTCACAGGTATGTTCCTCAGCACATACCCCATTCCCTCATTCTTCATCGGCACATCCACCAACATCTTCACTGCGCATCCACCCTCTCCAGGGTCGGGATTCTGCGGGTACATGCCCCATACTGCTGCCTTCACTGTCGGTGCATCCCACATATCAACATTGCACACATCTATTATCGCATGCGTCAGTGCTGCGCACGGCGCTGTTAATCCAACCGAATAATCACTGAGAATCCTCGCCGTTGGCGTCTCTATCAACATTCGCTTACCTCCTCCCATCAGGTCTACTCTTGTGTCGTCACCTGGCTCTACACGCAGCATATCCTCTACTTCTTTCCTTATCTCCTCCGCTTTGTCCACTATCGGCAGGTTCAGTCCAATGCCTCTTATCACCATTCCCCTGCCACCTAATGCACCGGTTGCTAGTTTCTTCTCCAGCCCTGCTAAGTCAACTGCTGCTGTTCGCACCGTAAGACTGACTATCTTCTTTATCGCCGGGTTCTTCAATGGGCTGAGTGCCGTAATTGGCACGTCCTTCGCCAGTACGTTCCCTCTGTCGTCGTATAAGTCCACCTTATCCTCTATCTTAGCCATAACTTATCTTTTCCCTCCTTTACTCTCTTTTTTGCCCTTAAAGGGCATATTATAGTACTACAGAAACAGCTTAAAAGCTTTTCGGTTTTTATCAATTGTCCAAAATTGAGATGCTCGCCTTAGAAGCCTTTTCTCATACCAACCTCTTATTTATTCATAATTTTTGTGAGTACTATCTATTTCATATGCATCTACTTGATCGCCTCTGCTAACATCAATTCTCCTTCCTTATTTGTCTCTATTACTATATTTTTGAAGCCCGTTAATGAAAACAACGACTCTAATTGCTGTGGTGTAAAATATCTACTCGCATGCGCATGGCGCTTTGTGGCGGCAATCCCGCCTATCCAGTCAATGATTAATATCCGCCCTCGATTCTTCAACACGCGAATCGCCTCCCGCAACGCAATCTTGGGATGGGGGATCTCATGCAGTACCTTCAGTGATACAACAAAATCAAAGGTTTCGTCTTTTAAACCCATATACTCCGCCGATTGCACCCCAAATTCAACACCCCTACCCCTTATTCGCCTTGCTCTCTCTATCTTATCCCGCATCACATCTATTCCAAGCACCTCACAGCCCGCTTCTTCCCTGAGATATGCCGCAAGCCTCCCTGTACCACAACCCATATCTAATACTGATACTGTTGCATCTCCTTTGCCCCTTATTCGCCTCCCTAATTTCTTCACCAATTCCTGCTCGTTCTTTAATAACTCAACAGGCATCTCCTTCTTCACCACATGTGTTTATCCATTATCCGTTATCTTTCACAAGCTTTAATATCCTCTCGTAATACTTCCTCCTATCCAGTACCGCTATGCATGATATACCTCCT
>JAGGRR010000191.1 GCA_021159465.1 Methanophagales archaeon | reverse complement strand
GGTGGCAGATTCGTGAGCCTTAAGTTCACACCATAACCTTCCGCATACATCCTCATTGCTGCGTAGGCGTTTCTGATTGTTGATGGCGCGTATCCTTCTTTCTTCAAGTGCTCGATGAACTCGTGCGCCTTCTTCTCGAAGCACTCCTTTGTTAGCACGCCTCCGCAGAAGTCTGAGAATCTCGTGATCCAGCGGGCGTAAAGCTCCAGCGTTCTCGCTCTCATACCTTGTGCTTGTGTGAAGAGGAAAATATTTTTTGTTGTTGTGCGAGTTGGAACAAGTTGGAACAAGTTGGAACAAGTTGGAGGAAAGGATTATTTACAAAGGCTTTGAACGCACAAAGAGATGCTAACGACGGCGAATACAAGTGAAGCCGTAGGAGAGATTGGTTCAGTGGGGGAGTTAGGCGCTCCAGCTGCCTGTTGGTACTACAGAAGAAGGGCTTACACCTATCGTCGGATGGCACACAGAGCCCGAAGGGGTTGGCTTCAGCACTACTACTACAGTAGATACAGGAGATACTGGCGACTGTACTTGAGATGTTGCTCCAGAAGTGTGAGGAGGCATAGAAGAGCGTACTACAGATGGCGACGCTTGAGACGCAGATATTACCGCAGATACCGCCGCCTGCGCAGAAGCTACTACCGCAGATACTACCGCTTGAGACGCAGATATTACCGCAGATACCGCTACTACCGAGCACTTGCCAGACGTCATCCACGATACGCACGCTACTATTACAGAAGAGCTCGCCGCCTCAGAAGATACTACAGATGGAGAGCAAGACGATTGCGCAGATCATACAGAAGGCGTCTCTACAGACTGCGCAGATCATACAGAAGAGCGTACAGAAGATACCGCAGATACTACCGCTTGAGGCGCAGGTACAGGAGAAAGGTGAGCGTATACAGGCGCTACTATATGAGAAGGTTGCGAGCTTATGAGCATAGATTGCGCCGCTATCGCAGACTCATGCTCAGATACCGCAGATATTACTACAGATACCGTGTTGTGCGTGCGAGAGCAAGATACTGGAGGCGTCGCTACTTAGCACTCAGGAGGAGGTTGCGGCTCGCAGCAAGAGAGAGGAGACTTGTTCACAGATACAGACGTCTATATGCTTACTATGCGAGATTAGCTGCGAGATACAGGAAAGAAGCGAGATTATACCGCAGATACAGAAGGCTTTACTACGTGATCAGAGCTCGTTACCACAGCTTGCTCAGAAGGCAGCGAGTTATAGCAGCTCGCTATCGCCGCTACTACGCAAGATTGTATCGCAGAAGATATGCTCGCTACATGCAGCGATACCTATACGCTTTGCACCGCTACAAAGCACTCAAGCGCCGAATCGCCAGAATGAGGGTTGAAGAGAGGCGAAGATATGCTGCGTTGCTTGCGAAGGAGCGCAGGCGCTTATACAGGCATTACATGAGGTTGATGCGGCTGAGAGAGCTGAGAATCAGAACTTTGATGAGGGCGAGAATTGCACGGATAAAGCGAGAGCTTGCCAGAGAGAGACGCAGATATGCTGCAATTCGCAGACACGTCAGAAGGTTGAGAGCTGAGATAGAGAGGTTGAGAAGAGCTATTAGATTAGCCTACAGATACAAACGAGTAGTCAGAAAAGTCAAAGAGAGAAGAAAGAGAGCGAAGCTCGTGAGAAAGGTCGCGAGGAGATTGAAGCATCATAAGAGAGAACTCAACCACATCCTTAAGCGAGAGAGGGCAAGATACAGAAGATTGGCGAGGCTTTACGAGAGAGAGTGGAGAAGGCTTGTTGCCGAGCGTCGCAAGCTCATCAGACAAGCTCGCAAGCTCGCAGAGGCAAGGAAGAGAGAGCGCATCAGAATCAGGAGAGCGCTTGATCGGTTGGAGCGGAGACTTGCGGCGTTGTATGCGGCGAGAGGCAGAACAAGAGCATATCTGAGATACAAGATTGCTGAGTTGCGTGCAAAGCTTGCAGCACATAAAGCAAGAGAGAAAGACTTTGCGTACCACATTCATGCGATTCGGACGCAGTATCACGACATCTCAAGAAGGTACAAGCTGATGCGTGAGGCACTCGAAACTCTCGCACGAGAAATGAAGGTGGTGCAACCAAAAACAGTGGTGAAAGCGCCAGTGGTCAAAGAAGTGAAGAAAGTTCCGAAGAAGTCGGGGTCTTTAAAAGTTCTCCAACTCTTTTGAGGTGGGTAAAAAGATGGTGGTTGATCTGCCTGTAGCTGGGGTTGGAGTCGAGGTCGCAGAATTAGGTAGTCCTCGCATAGCTCGGTGGAGAAGGTATTGGTGGAGAAGATACAGGCGCAGAATCCGCAGATATTACAGAAGATACCGCAGAGCTCGCAGATATGCAAGAATAGCAATACGCAGATCACGAGCCCACATAAGGCGAGCTCGCAGACTAATCCATCTCTCAAGAAAGGCTAAAAGTAGGAGAGTGCGAAGAGCTCTGCGTAGAGCTGCACGCAGACACATACGAAGAGCTAGAGTTTACAGACGGGTTGCTCGCAGAGCGTTGCGAAGAGCTCGTATATATCGCAGAGTGGCACGCAGACACATACGAAGAGCCAGAAGATTGCGCAGAGTTCGTCTGATAAGAAGAGTTAGGCGTATTCCTCAGAGGTATCGCAGAAGAATATTGAGAGTTTACAGGAGATACAGAAGAATCAGGCGCGTCCATCGCAGAATTAGGAGAAGGTATCGCAGAATCATAAAGAGGTACCGCAGAGTCTTAAGAAGAGTTAGAAGGAGAGCTCTGAGAAGGCGCATCATACGTAGAATCAGAAGGGTTAGAAGGCGCTACCACAGGTATCTGCGCAGATACCGCAGAGTTATAAGAAGGTACCGCAGGGCGCTGCGCAGAGCCAGAGTAATAAGGAGGATTGCGAGGAGAAAACGCATCATACGAAGAGTGAGAGCTCTAAGAAGGCGCTACCGCAGAATCATAAGGAGATACCGCAGAGTCTTAAGAAGAGCCAGGAGAAGAGCTCTGAGAAGACGCATCATACGTAGAATAAGAGCAATCAGAAGGGCTTACCGCAGGCGCTTGATAAGGTACCGCAGAGCTCTGAGAAGGGTTAGGAGAAGAGCTGTCAGGCGCAGGCGTGTAATTACGAGAAGGCTTGCCAAGAGGCTCAGAAGATACTACAGAAGAAGGTACGCAAGAGCTCTGAGAAGCAGAATACGCAGGCTGCGCAGAGTCAGGAGATTGCTGCACAAAGCATACAGAAGACGCTTGAAGCGCTTAATCCGCAGATACAGAAGAGCGAGAGGTAGAGCAAAAGTCAGGTATCTCAGAAAGATTGCTAGACTGACCCGCAGATATGCAAGAGCTGTGAGAGTACTGCGCAGATACAGAAGGAGGTTAGTGAGAGCTTACGTGCGGCATAAGATACTGAGATACAGGGCGAGACTTGCGAGAGAGCGTGCAAGAAGGAGGTTGATAAGGCGCATCTATCTGCGCAGGATCAGAGCGCTCAGAAGAAGGTATAGAAAAGTGGTGAGAGCAGTCAGAAGGAGAATAAGAGAGAGGCGTAGAAGGGCGAGAATCATACGAAGGATAAGGAGAAGGTACGCTGCGAGAGTCAGAGAAGCAACCAGAAGGCTGAGAAAGGTGCGCAGGATATACGCTCGTGAGATAAAGAGGGCGAGAGAAGATGCAAAGAGGTACAGAGAGATGGCTCGCAAGCTCTCTGTAGCGCATCACAAGACGAGGGTCAGGGTTGCGAGGGCTGTGAGGAGGTTGCGGAGAGACCTTGCGAGACAGGCTTATGCCACTGGCATAAGAGAGGCGTATCTCACAGCAAAAATCGCAGCGATGAGGGCTGCGTTAGCACGCTACAGAGCCAGAGAAGCGGACATAGAACATAATGTCAGAACACTCGTCAACCTCGCCAAGAATGCTGCGAGAACGCTGTATGTGCTCAGACAAGCGGCGAAAGAGATCGACAGGGCTGTGAAGTCTGCGGCTGCTGAAGCTGCAAAGGCTTAAGTTTGTGCGCAGAGTCGGTGCGCAGAGCTCGCAAGGTGCATCGGAATGCGCTACGCCCTCTTAGTGGAGGGATTAGGAGGTGTTGAGGAAGCTCTGGCCTCTCTATCTCAATCTGTGCGAGGCGAGCTTCCTCCCTCCTCCTCCCTCCTTTATTTTTACGAGAGGGCTAGGAGGAAAGTAGTAAAGGCGGGATTAAGGAGGTTAAGGAGGGCTCATAGAGCGTATAAAGAGGGATTAAGGCTTTTAATACGGGGCATTCGAACGCAACAACCCTCACTAATTGAGCGAGGCATTCTTCTATTGCATAGAGCGAGGGTTGAGGCTGCGAAGAGTGTAAGAGCAAGCAGAATTGCTGCTCGTAGAGTTACAGCGAGAGCTCGTAGGCGTTTGCTCAGCGGTCTCGGCGAGCTTGGATTTTTCGAGGTCTTCAGAAAGATCGGAGGAGCTATTGCTGCTGGTGCTCATCGTGCTGTATCAGCTGTAAGAGCTGCTGCTGGTAGAGTCGCATCTGCGGTAAAAGGGTCGTTCAAATGGGTTGGAGATAAGTTCTGGAGTGCTCTGCGCAAAGTATGTCTGGCGCTTTCGCTCTGCAACAGAATCTCTCGACAGAGAGGGGCGACACCAGAGCTTGAGCGGAAGAGACAAGCTATTCTGCGCAAGTGTGCGGCGCTCAGAGTGGCGTTGGCGCCTGCGTGGCTCATCGTTGCGAGATATTGCCCGAAAATACGAACGAAGGGCGTAAGAGCTGCTAGAGCTGCTGAAAGAGCGAGGGTTTACAGGCGAAGAGCCTTAAGAGAGCGCAGAAGAGCGTTAAGAGTTGCGTATAGAGGGCTTAGAGCTCGGAGATATGCTTACAGATACAGGCGCAGAGCTCTGAGGGAGCGTAGGCGCTTGCGCCATCTCAGACGAAGATTGCGCTATTATAGAAGACGGAGACTCTACAGGCGCTATCGTAGGGCCTACAGAGCGTATAAGAGGCGTTATCGTAGGTATCGCAGGTATCGGAGAAGATATTACAGGTATCGGAGAGCTTATCGGAGGTACAGGCGCAGGTATCGCAGGTATCGGAGAAGATATTACAGGTACAGGCGCAGGTATCGCAGATATCGAAGATACCGCAGGTATCGGAGGTACCGGAGGTACCGTAGGTATCGGAGGAGGCGCTACAGGCGTCGCAGACATAGGTTGAGAGGTTTGGAGCTTGGTATTGCACCAGCAGTAGCAGCTGTTATAATTGGAGCTATGGCTACAGCTGCAGCGATCATTGCAGCAATCACATCATGGTTCCGAGAGAACGCAAAAGCAGAGCAGGAGAAGCAGAGAGCGGCGCAGGCTAAAGAGCAAGCTAAAGTTGCGACGCAATGGATAAGAGTACAAACTGAGCAGAAGAAGTATGCGCAGCAGTTGTATGCTGAAGCCGCACAAGAATATCAACAGGCTCAGCAGAAGTTACTCACGGCGACTACGCCTGCGGAGAGAGAAGCTGCCCGAGCAGCACTTGTAGCTGCACAGCAGAAAATGCAAGCTGCACAGCAAATATTACAGAAGCCTATAGCACCACCGCCAGCAATAGTTCCGACGATGCCGACAACAGCGGCGGCGAAGCCTTCGATCTTTGACAAGATTGGAAAGTTCTTCGGAATACCTGGCGACTGGATCAAGTGGGGCCTGGTCGGTGTCATTATCTTGGCGCTTGCGCCGCATCTGATAAGGCTCTTCCGCAGCATAAGAGAAGCGATGAAAGGTGAGAGGGAATGAGAGGGGCGGATGATAACGGTGCAAGCGATGGTGTGAGTGAGGAAGTGGCAGCGCTCAGAGAGCGTGTTGCACGCTTAGAGGAGAGTGTGAATTACCTGAGAGAGTACATTTCGAACGAGCTACACAGTTCGATTGACAGAGTGGAGAGAAGGGTCGAAAGGTTGGAGAGAAGGTTTGATATTTATCTCAAGCTCTACGTTGGCTTTTTCGTAACCTTTTTATCGCTCCTCGTTACGATCATGCTTAAGTAGGAGGTGATCCCCCATGTGGTTCTCCCCCTGGAGGCGTATCCTGAGAGGAAAGAGTGGAGACACGAAGCCTTCAGGACTGAGAGCGGGCACTAAGTTCGTGGAAGAGGACACTGGCGTTGAGTACACCTACGATCCAGTAATGCAAGACTGGAAGAAGAA
>JAGGRR010000190.1 GCA_021159465.1 Methanophagales archaeon | reverse complement strand
CACCGTAGCGTAATCGTATGTCCGATGTTATGCAATGTTGCTATGAATAATCATAGGAGTTTCTGGAGATCTTGGATTAGGATTAGGTATAACTTTTCTTGAACCCGGCTCTACAATTAAATCTAATCGTTGCAGTACTACTGGTCTTATTAACGGCTGTGCTCCTTTGTTTTATGCTAAAACAACAAAAACGGATTTTCCGCCGGCTATTTCTAATATTACACATCCATAAACGTCTTTCTTTTTTTCGTAACGAGTTTAATATGTAATAGGTAGATATATCTTTAAAACGTTATTTTGGTTGTAATGTAAATTGGCTGGATGTGGACCTACGCTTCCTTAGCGGTCTTTTTTGCAGCTTTGATGCTCGGGGTGTTCCTGGGTACACTAACCGGGCTCATACCCGGCTTTCACCCCAACAATGTAGCTGTTATCCTCGTTTCTATTTCACCAGTGCTGATGCGAGAACTACATTCTTTCGATGCTTATGCTTTCTCCATCATCGTTGCATCGGCAATACTCGCTATGGCGGTGACACATACATTCTTGAGTTTTATACCCGCAGCCTTCATTGGTGCGCCCGAAGCCGACACTGCATTGAGTTTACTGCCTGCACATCGGTTATTACTGGAGGGCAGAGTTTATGAAGCAACGGTTCTTTCTGCGATAGGCAGTTTCGGTGCCGTTATTTTCTCGCTACTGTGTCTCATCCCTTTCTATTTTATTGTTTCTTCACGGCTATTCGCGATACTTCAGAGCCATCTACTTTATTTGCTCATCGGGATTTCCGCTATTCTCATTCTCACTGAGAGCTCCAGTGAGCGTATGGAACCGCATCTCGCTATCATGCTCTCCACAATGGTATTCATAATTGCGGGTATTTTTGGTATTGTATTGCAGAACCTGCCGGTTCCGATGTACTTCCCGGCATTCACAGGTTTATTCGGGCTCTCAACTATTCTTTACTCACTCTTTTATACGCCTGAGATACCACCGCAGGAGATAAAGGAGCCAGAGATAAGGGGTATGGGAATATTGAAGTCAATAGTATCAGGTGCTGTCTTTGGTAGTATGGTCAGTATTCTACCCGGAATCACATCTGCACATGCAACCGTGATGGCAATGCTCGCCAGAAGAAACAGAGAACCCGAACAGGTAATTCTCACACTAAGCGGTGTAAACACAGCAAATGTGATATTCTGTACAGCCACGTTGTTTCTCACACTGCGCGCAAGAAGTGGCACGATGATTGCGATAAATCGTATTATGGAGGTTCAACCATGGGAAGGCATCGCTCCACATCCAGCACTCTTTCAACTGCTGATCGCGGTGCTAACTGCATCTGCGTTCTCATTCTTCATCACGCGATATATGGGCAAGCAGGTCTCGCTATTCTTCTGCAGGATACCATACAGGAAGATGCTATTCGGCATCATTATCTCTCTCACTCTGCTCGTATTCGTCATCACCGGCTGGTTGGGCTTACTGGTGCTCTTCGTCGCTACAACCATCGGGCTCATTCCCATCTACACCGGTGTAAAGAGGAGCAATTGCATGGGTGTTCTGCTGTTACCGATAATAATAGTATTGTTTCATTAGTTGATGAATTAGTTGATGAGCGGCAGATATATATTAAAGAAATTTTTAGAAGATGTTAAAAAATAAAAATATAGAAAAATATAAAACATTACACGTCTTTCTTTTCATAGGGGTTATAAAAAGTGAAGGAAGAAAGTAAACCCATAATAATCCTGCTTGTTGAAGATGATGAAGGTCATGCAGTGCTCATAACGCGTGCGCTCGAAGATGTCGAGGTGCCGAAAAGGATTTATTGGGTGACAGATGGCGAAGAAGCCCTTGATTACTTATTTCACCGGGGTGCATATACAGATATGGATAAGAGCCCACGTCCTGACCTGATTATCCTTGATCTCCGGCTGCCCAAGCGAGATGGTCAGGAAGTGTTGCAAGAGATAAAGAAATCAGAAGAGCTACGTCACATACCGGTGGTGATACTTACGAATTCTATGAATGAAGAAGATGAGGTACAGGCATATAGCAATTATGTGAACAGTTATCTCCATAAACCCACGAATTTCCGTGATTTCTCAGGCCTGGTACAGGAGGTGGGTGCTTATTGGCTTATCTGTAACCAGCACCCGGATGTTGGAGTTTGAGGCGTGATGGTAGTATAGAGCGGCATAAGACGCTCAAAGAGCATGTAAGACAGGTAGCAAACAGGGTGAAGAGCTGGATAGAACTCAGAGAGAAGCCGATAAATGAACGAAGGGTAGCCTTTATTCTCTATAATAATCCGTGTGCATCTGTAGAAGCCACGATGGAACAAACTTTGATGCCCTGGAGAGTGTCGCACGAATTCTGAAGCGGATGCGTGATGTGGGGTACCCGGTGAGTGCACCCGCAGATGGTAAAGCGCTTATAGATGATATTATGTCAAGAAACTCAATTTCTGAGTTCCGATGGACGACGGTGGATGAGATTGTGAGTAAAGGTGGTGCACTTGTACTGATCACTAAGGATGAGTATGAGCAATGGTTCGCAAAGCTATTCTCCCACTGTAAGGGAAAAGGCATGCACCGCATGGGGATACCTCTGCCCGGGAAAGCAATGAACGGTGTTAGCGAAATTGAGGGAAGTATACTTGGATATGGAAGGCTGGATGGAGGATAAGGTGGGAAACGTAAAAAGCGACTTCCAGGGTGGTGTGATAGATGTGATAGCACCTGCACATGGTAAGAGGGGAGAGAAAATTATTTAAGCCGATAATAACCTATAATAAGCATGGAGTCCGAGGGTGAGAGTGAAGAGGCGCCTCTCGGAGACCCTGAGTTGATGATCGATGTAGGCAATGAATATCTGGGTATGAAGAAATACAGACAGGCAGTGGCGATATTCGAGAAGATAATAAAGAATGAGCAGGGGCTCACGCACATAGCAAAGGCGTACAATGGTTGTGGTATAGCATACGCAGAGCTTGGGGAATATGACAAAGCGATAGAGCAATTTGAGGAGGCTTTGAACCTCAGCAGGTACCTCATTGATTTCGGCGCCAGAACATATCGCAATTTAGCGCAGGTATACGAGCTATTGGGTGAAGAGGATAAAGCGAAGAAGAACAGGGAGAAAGCGGAGACGATTGAGCTTTCGGAGTACCACTTCTGGGTGACGATGAGTGACGAACTGGAATAGTAATAGCAATAGCGGGGGTTGCTGAGTAAGGAAAAGGCGCAGGGCTTAGGACCCTGTCTCGTAGGAGTGCGCGTGTTCAAATCACGCCCCCCGCATGGATTCTTACGATTGGTATAATAAGTAACAATACGTATTCTCCGATTTTAATATTGTCTTATTAAACCGGAGCCGAAAATAGCAACTTATATATAGAATGAGGATAGAAAGGAGATTAAGGAGCGTGATATGAGAAATGCCAGCAGTAGTAGATTTGGATAAGTGTGATGGCTGTAAGGGAAGGAAAGAAAAAGGAACGAGCATGTGTGTGGAGGAGTGCCCGGTAGAGGCGATAAGTTTGGTGGAGGAATCGGATCCGAGTAGTGCTCCGAACGGGCGTGAGCAGCATGCAGTGATAAACGCAGAGGAATGTACTGATTGTGAGGTATGCGTGGATGTCTGCGAGCAGGGAGCGATAAGCATGGTGGAAGCGGAGTAAGCGAGATAAAGGAGCAAAGTGGTAAAGATAGAACGTGTAGAGGTGAGGAATCCGGAAGAGAAGCAGGTGATCATCGGGCAGGGGAACTTCACCATCTTCGCTTGCGATGACATCTTCAAAGCGCTTCTGACCGCAGCACCGGGGATAAAATGTGCAGTAGCGATGAATGAAGCGGCGCCGAGATTGACACGCGTTACAGGTAATGACGAGCGACTAAAGGAGTTGGCAGGTGAGAATTGCCTCCATATTGGGGCTTCTCACACATTTTTTATCATGCTCGATAACGCATATCCTATAAATGTGCTGAACGTTTTAAAGTCACATCCAGCAGTTGCGAATATCTATGTCGCTTCGGCGAACCCTATGGAGGTAATAGTAGCCGAGACTGAATTGGGTCGTGCAGTGCTGGGAGTGGTTGATGGCACTGCTGTGAACAGGATAGAGAGTGAAGCGGAGAAGGAGGAGCGGAGAAAACTCTGTATTGAGCTTGGCTATTCGGTCGAATGAAGATGTGAAGATGTAAAGATGTAACTCAACTCACCATATTCGTGCTGCAGTTCGTACCAGTGCGTGTGCATCCATTGGCTCGTCT
>JAGGRR010000189.1 GCA_021159465.1 Methanophagales archaeon | reverse complement strand
AGGACACTGGCGTTGAGTACACCTACGATCCAGTAATGCAAGACTGGAAGAAGAAAGTAGCGCCATACTCTGCGATTGTCTGCAAAGATGGCTCTACCGTATGGGCTGAAGACTCAGATGGTAAGACAATTGCATCAGGAGAAGCTGGAGTGGATGATGCAAGTGTGATACAGAGTGCGATTGATAGTATGCCAACGTATGGTGGTATTATTAAAATAAAAGCACACGATCTAATTCTTGGAAATGTTGATATAAAAGATAATATAACAATAATTGGTGATGCGCATCAGACGGGGACAACTTATCCAAGCATGCAGAGAGTTAAAGCAAATACTTCAGCTAGTTATGTATTCAAGACGGAGGGGCATAATGTGAAATTACAAAATCTGCTTATAGATGGCCGTAATTCTGATACCACACTAATTTTACTTGAGGATAAGTCTTGCTCTATACTTAAAAACATTACATTATTAAATACTAACGGCTACGGTATTCATGTAAAAGGAATGTATAATATATATTGGTATAACATCTGTATAAGAGATTGTGGATACAAAGATAATAATACTTATAGTGTTTTCTTTGATGTTTCGAGTTCGGGGCGACACAATTCTGGTGCAGTGATTTACAACTTAGAAGTATTTAATACAGATTCGGGAAATAGAAACACCGCAATCGCATTCAAGGATGCAGTAGGCTTTGAAATAAAAGATATCAGATCCGGAACCGAGGGTGTGAATATTGCAGCTCCGGTTGTTCATTTTATGTCTGGAGGATTAATAAAATCGATAAGATGGTTTGGTGGATCAATATTCGATTGCCCATCAATCTTATTAAAAATCGAAGATGGATACAGTATAAAAATACACGGTCTAATTACAAACAAAGGCTATGATGGAATACAAGTAGTTGGCGGCAATCAAATACATATAAATAATTGTAGAGGGACGGAAAACCGGCGATACGGTTTATACATCGACACACACGATGTCTATGTTTTAGGAGGGGAATACAATGATAACAGTTTAGATAGTGAAAATGCGTACGATGGCATACGAATAGGTTATGGTGGTGGTGATGTATTAATACTGGGTGCTGCAGCTAAGAATATTAATTATTCTAATCAGAGATGTGGCATCTCTGCAGCGCCGGTGAGTAATATAAGAATTATAGCATGTGATGTCAGAAATAATCTAACTAGCGGTATTGATGCTTCCACAGCGTTTATTAAATATTGTATCGGCTACATCACCGAAAACTCAGGCACCGCAACCTTCGACGGCGACGGCACAACAACAGACTTCCTCATCGGAGATCACGGCTTAGCCGTCACAGACCCATCAAAAATCGTTGTGAAAGTATCACCCATCTCATCAGATGCAATAGCAGCCTCGCCATGCATAGGCTATGTTGATCCTGCGGACAACACAAAAATTAGGGTTAAGTTCGCTTCTGCACCCGCTTCAGGCACAGGAAATGTTAAAATAGTTTGGGAGGCTCAGGTAGTGAGTTAGGAGGTGTGAGTGGGGTTGGAAACTATAAAGGGTTATTACAGCCTCAAAATCGGAGAAAAAACTAAAGAGGAGGGAGAGATGGAGTGTATTCTGTTCCGTTCACTTGAAGAGGCGAGGAAACACATGGATAGCTTGGTGAGTGAGGGGAAATGAGGGGGAAAGCTGTAGTCTTCGTCTCATCAAAGCGTTATCTAAAGTGTGTTCGCACTCCTCATGGCTGGAAGATATACTATGGAGGCGACCCTGCCTTCGTCAAATTCATACGAAGACTGACAAAAGAGGAAAAGATAAGGTTGTGCAAACGACTTTCTGCGCTAATTCAAAAGTCGGCACATAAAGAGGTAGAGAAAGTAAAAAGAGAGATTGAAAGAGAAATCAAAAGATTAAAGGCGCTCCTAGAGGTTTAAGCGGTCGATGCTGAAATGGCAGAAAAAGAGTTGGAGCGGGCGCTGAAGCTCCGAGAGACCTTTCATGGCGTCCCAGCAGATAAGATAATCAAGGTTCGTGTGGAGCGAGAGATCCCGAAAGTATTGGTTGTTTTAGGCAGATGTACGGCAATCATGTATCGTCCAGCGCCACCAACGAAGAAGAAGCAACAAGAGTATGTTCACCGTTTCGGCGACTGGGGAGTTCGCTTTGAGCCTGGCTCTGAGCCTCTGCTTTGTGCCTCGCCAGACGGACGAAGGCTTTTTTTGATTGGAGGTAAATACTGTGTGAGAGATTGGATTTACGGGTGATGGTGGTGGTAGAGATGAGTGAAGTAGGCTACGAAACTTTCAGAGATGCGGTGCTTCGCATACATCCTGGGGCAGAGGAGAAAGACATAAAAGCAGCTTACACACTCGCAGAAGGGCAGAAAAATATTTTGTCAGCAGTGCTCAAGAGGTTGAAAGAGCTGAAAAAGGAGAGAGAAGAGTTAGGGCTTGTTGAGGTAATCCCTAAGGTTATCCTCACAACCATCACCGCTCAGCTTGTAAAGAAGGGCTTAAAGAAAATGGAGAGGAAGGAAGGAGGGGAGGAGAAGGATAAGAAAGAGAAGGAAGAGGAGAAAGGTATAGGCGAGAGCGAGAGCGACAAGGACAAAATCAAAGAGCTTATCAAAGATGTACAAAATTATGTCAAGAAGATCATCCGCAGTAAGAGAGCTTGCTATCTTGCATCCATCTATGCAAAGAAGAAGCTGAATGATTACAATCCAGCCGTAGTCTTTGGAGACGTCTATAAGGACGGAGTGAAAGTAAGAAATCACGCTTGGTTAATCATCACGGTTAAGGGGAAGAAGTGGATTTACGATCCTACAATTAAGAAGTTTGTTGAAGAACTTCCAATACTCATACCTTTGGACGAGGGAAAGAAATACTGGAAAGTTAGAGGACTTCTGGAAGAGCTAAAGAGGGAGAAAGGGGGGAGAGAAGGAG
>JAGGRR010000188.1 GCA_021159465.1 Methanophagales archaeon | reverse complement strand
GCTGCAATATTTCTTTCAATTCCAAGTCCCTTAAATATTTCAAGTGCTTTCCTATAATACTGCTCTGCCTCATCCAAAAGTGATTTTTCCTGTGCGATTATACCTAACTGATGATAAGCAGTAGCGACGCCTCTTTGGTCTTCTATCCTATCAAAAATTTGCAATGCTTTTTGACATACTTCTAATGCCTTATTCAACTCTCCTTTTTCCTCGTAAAGAACGGAGAGTTTAAGAATGAGCGAAGATTCTTTTTTCTCATCTACAACTCCAAGTACTCTTAGAGTCCTCTCCAGTTCATCTATTGCTTTGTTTATATCCCAATTATATTTTTGTAGCAGTTCAACAGTGTCCTGCGATGAAATCATGTTAGGAATGCTTACCATAGCAAAATCAACTAACTTCTGTGGTGCGGTATCACTTATAGAACTTCCCTCTTTCCTTCTTTTTTCCAGAATATAAGCGGTAATGAGCAACAAAACGCCATAGTATGTG
Organism: Methanophagales archaeon; assembly: GCA_021159465.1. Taxonomy (NCBI): domain Archaea; kingdom Methanobacteriati; phylum Methanobacteriota; class Methanomicrobia; order Candidatus Methanophagales; species Candidatus Methanophagales archaeon. The sequence continues at coordinate 1,212 of JAGGRR010000188.1, read as the reverse complement.
GCAGCATTTGTACCAAATATCTTTTCAAGCTCTTTCAGTGCCAAATCAACTTTCTTCTCTTCTATTTTTCCCGATTTTATCAACTCATGCACGATTGAAGGAGCTATTTCCGTAATCCTCTCTTCCGGCGTCTTCAGGTCTGTGTATATAAATAATCTCGACTTCTTATCCACCTCCGCCAGAATGAAATCGCAATTTTTATCTATTTCTGACATGAGATTGACCCTTTTCAATACCTCTATTGCCTTTTCGGAAGCTACGAGCGGGCTATGCCTGGAGACCATGCCATCCATAGTTTCTCGCTCAATAGTTTCTTTTATAATCTCCACAGTAGTTTTTAGTCCTTCAATAGACCCTTTGAGTTCTTTAACTGAACCACTCAACGTATCGAGTTTCGTATCTGTTGAGCCCATCCATCTTTCCAAATTTAAATTAGCGAGGCTCGTCTTCCATTCGTCTATCTTCTTTCTCCATTCCCTTAACCCCCCATACCACACTGCAAATCTCCACAATATACCTACTACTACTGCGATTAGTGATCCTATTATTCCTGCGATGGTCCCCCAAGTCGAGAGGCATAAAAATAAAAAGGTGTTTGCTTAATTTAATTTTTCTCCCGCCGTATTTGCCCTTTAACTTTAATCTCATCAATTCTCGGCTCTTCGCCACCTGTCGCTTCTCGCCACGCATTCACGAATCCCTCTCTCCCCATCGCTTCAAGCAGTCTTCTAATCGATGATTTTATCATTTCTACAACTGGCATCCTGTATGCAGATGCGATTCCATAAGCCTTTGCGAACCATGCCACTGACTCGTGGAGCCGTCCCTGGTGAAAGCGTAAAACACCAAACTGTGCTAATGTATCTACTTTTAAAGGAGGATGCCCAATCTTATCATATATTTCAAGCGCTTTGCGATACCACTGCTCCGCCACGTCAAACTGCTGTCGTTCCTGCGCAATTATTCCCAACTGATGATACCCGTAAGCGGCGTATCTTTCCAAGCCCAGCTTCTCAAATATCTCAAGCGCTTTACGGTACCACTGCTCCGCCTCATCAAACTGCTGTCGTTCCTGCGCAATTATTCCCAACTGGTGATAATCGGTAGCGGCATCCCTTTGCAGGCCCAGCCTCTCTCTTATTTCAAGCGCTTTACGATACCACTGCTCCGCCTCATCAAACTGCTGTCGTTCCTGCGCAATTATTCCCAACT
>JAGGRR010000187.1 GCA_021159465.1 Methanophagales archaeon | reverse complement strand
CAGATAGATGCGATGATGAAAGAGGTTGGAGGAGATGAAGATGAAACTTAGCAGTCAACTAAAGGGCGGTATATACGAATATGAAGCAAGTTTTGGGTATAATACCAAGTTGGGTGGATGTACGACGTTAATTTAAAGCCGGATATACCGAAGTTATATAAAATGGCGGTTTTGACAAGTTCGATAACATGGGGTCAAGAAAAATGCTAATACAAAAAATTAATAGACAATCCTCAACAAATGTTATTTATGGAACGGTAGAAAACTTATACCCTTCTGGTTCAAAAAGGGAAGAAATAGAGTAAAAATTCAAGAATACCATACATGAAGAGTTAAAGTTAAGTTCTCTTGTATCGTATGTAGGAAACAAAAACATTCCCTTTTTGAGAATTTACAGGTACAAGGAAGCTTTCGCCTTTAATTTTGTAAAAGATTTCTTGAGAAGATTTGAAGCAAATCCCGATGATTATGTGTTTGACCCTTTTTCAGGATTAGGAACAACAATGTTTACGTCTATGCTTAGTGGTATGCCTTCTGTTGGACTTGACAAGTTACCTGTTGCTTATTTTATTTCAAAAACTTTGCCATTACTTCTTTTATTAAATAAAAATGAATTAAAAGAAATGTGGATGTCCCTCATTCCTATAATAGAGAAAAGTCAACCTGCGGATGTGGCAATGGATGTTCCTATCATGAAAGTTGCATTTAATGAAGAAACGCTTTTAACACTGAGAAAACTCAAGTCCACTATTGATGGTTTGTCCGATCCTCATCGTGATATTTTCCTTTTGCTTTTCTTCTCTATTCTGGAAGAATGCAGCTTTACATCTAAAGATGGACAATTTCTCAGACTGAAACGGAATAAAAGACTCTCCAACCCTGTTGAAGCGATGAGTAGAAAAGTAGCGCAGGTAGAGGAGGATGTGCGTCGTATAAAAATGTTTTTTTTCCTCATTCATCTATCGATGAGAAAATCATGCCTGATGTGTATCTTGGAGATACAAGAGATCTATCAGATATAAAATTTAGGAAAAAGCCAACAATCATCATCACATCACCTCCATATGCCAATAGATACGATTATACAAGGACTTATTCTCTTGATTTATGCTTTCATTTCGTTAAAAACTTTGAAGAACTTAAAGCGATTCGTTTTGGGATATTGAGGTCTCATATAGAATCAAAAAATAAAGAGGGGCGAAATCCCACCCCATCCTGTGATAAAAGAGGTTGTTGGACTCCTTAGCAAAAGGTTATAGAAGAATGGTTTAAAGTCTTAGCTCCAGGAGCAAAAGTTGCAATGGTTGTTGATAATGTTAGATTTGAAGGAGAGTTTATACCTGTTGATTTAGTTCTTTCTGAGATGGCGGAAGAAGCTGGATTTGAAGTTAAAGAAATTATTGTAGCACGTTATAAAGGTAATAGCTCACAACAAATGAAAAAATACAGGAAAGTGCCCGTAAGGGAAAACATTGTTATTTGGGAACGGTGAAAATGCCATCAAATAAAGAAAAAGGGAGTTGGACGATTGATCAGATTACAAAAAGTGAATTTTTTCATCAGAAACTCATGAGTGGGGATTGCTTGAAATTGCTTATGAACTTGAAAGTATAAAAGGAGAAGATCTTGAGTGGTATATAGAAGATTTAGGGATTACCAAAAGAGCTTGGAATAAAGTGATTCATAGAGGTATAAGCCCATAAGGGTGTTCGTTCATCCGGAGGTTCTGAAGCAAAACCCAAAACGAGTTGGTTATTATAGAATTCTTGCTATGGTTTCTCAAAAATCAATGAGTAGGGTAGGCTTAAGCATAAACAAGTATGAAGAAAGAAGGACGAAGCAATTTCAATGATGATACAGCTTTAGAAGCTTCAAAACATCTAAATAAAATTGTCAGTGTTTTGATCGAGCATGATGAAAAGGTAAATGACAGAGAGTTTGATTTGTGGAGAGGGATGGCAGCCGGTTCGCAGGCTCAAGGTTCATGGCAAAATACAAAAGGAGATAGAGCTGAGGAGGTCATTAAGGAGTTAATCGAGAGGCAAGTGCGAGATAAAGGTTTGGAGCAGCTTTAAAAAGCTTGAGAAGAGCTAAACAGGAAAATCCAAATTCAATAACAATACTGATAATGCAAGGAGTTTCATTAACATCTAAAGCGATGAAAGAAATTGACAGGAGTAAAAGCATTATTGATTATTTCTTCACGATTGAGGATGTAATAGGCAATGAGGATGCAAGAAAACACCTCTTTAAAATCCTGAAAGTATAAAAACCGCCATTTCATATAACATTGCTCTAAGAGAAAGGAGAGAATCTCTAACGCTTATGCGATAGACGTACATGATAGACCGTTTTATCGTGAGTCAGAAAGAACTCATATAAAACCAATTATTCCCCCGTTGTTTGTAATATCCTGCATCAGGAAGGAGCAGGTGCAGAGGTTGTATCGGCATTCGAGTTGCTTCTTGCGAAAAAACTTGGAGTACCGTCGTCAAAAATATTGATGCTAGTTTCCCTTCCTCTTACATTATTACACTAAGAGACTTATACCCACCACCTACACGGTCTTGCAATTATTGTCTCCGTTTTCATGTCTGGATACACTCTAACCCACTTTTTCGTATTCTCTTCTCTTTTCGAAGGAGCGAATTGCTGGACACACGCCTTGCCATCAGCAACATTTCTCAGGTACTTTGAAGCCGATTCGACTGCAAGTTGAATCTCATTGTCACCCGGTCTTCTTGTTACTTTCTCCCTCGCTTCTCCAGGTGCGAAGCTTACGATTTTATATTTGAGCCCAGGGTCAATCCGGGCTAAAAAGGAAGCTATTCGCTCGATCTCTTCCACATCCACTATCCCCGGCATCAAGACCGTTTCTACTCTGAAATCGAGTTTGCTTTCACTGAGGTATCTTGCTGCCTCAAGAACCGGGCGATTGGACATGCCTGTGTACCACCTGTGGATTGACTCATTGTATGCTTTTATGTCAAGCTTAACTGCATCAAGACCGCTGTCCTTCAATTCCATCACGTATTCTCGGTCCAATAAATAGCCATTCGTGGATAACGTAATGTGTTTCACTCCCGTATGCATTTTGAGTTTTAGCACGAGGTCCGCCAAAAAGCTCCTGTCCAGAGTTGGTTCGCCTCCTGTAATTACAGCCTCTTCTAGTAGCCTATCGCCATTGTAAGCACGATTCGATTCCTCCACCCAGTTTATTAATTCGTCAACGGTCATTGGCTCGCCTACCGCGTCACGAGCAATGCTAAAACAGCCCTTACATTTGAAGTTGCAGTCTGAGAGCGTGATCCAAATACATGTCTCCGGCTCTGTTAGTGATAGCGTAATAAAGGGGACATACCTATACCTATATCCATTTGCTGTTTTCACCATGGCTCTTTTATTTATAATTATTGTCCCTTATTTTTATCTCTCAGCAATATTGCTCAGGGTTAATTATTCATCAATTGTTTCAATCTTCAAAAACCCAGACAAAATTCATTTCCGGTTTTAACTCAGGAATTTAAGAGATAGAGAACTTCAACCCCCTCCACCAACTACCATTCGGCAATCTCCTGTAATTTCTCCTTTGAGTTAATA
>JAGGRR010000186.1 GCA_021159465.1 Methanophagales archaeon | reverse complement strand
AACACAGATTTGGGCTTCTTCGCAGCGAACAACTGGTGGAACTACAATGTGAGCAGCTTCGTGGACAATGTTCGATTAAGGAAGTGCACAGGTGCAGAACGAGAACCATTCGTCGATTTCGGACTCGCTGATGTCACAATCTCAAATATCTCATCAAGATATCGTTCACGTTACGCAAATTTCCCCAATCAGATACTTGTGAATGTCACGAATAAAGGCACTGCTGACGCCCGCAACTTCTTAGTCGCACTTTATGCTCGTGATAATGATAATGATAATGATAACGTGAGTGGCGTGAGTGAGCCTCAAGAAATTGCAAATAAAACGATAACGGTACCTCACAAAAGCTCAAGAATCGTTGAATTCATCTGGACTCCCCCAAAAGAAGGGAATTACACGCTCATCGTGAAGGCAGATGAGAAGAACATCGTGGATGAACTGAATGAAACGAACAACATTATGAGCTGGGATGTGTGTGTGAATGCTCTGAAATACTGGGGCTTTGCATTCATGAAGAATGTGAGTTTGAAGCCTTTTTTTGCAATAAAAAATGCGACTGTGCTGCTCACCCTTGACCCTTCAATATTTGACTATGCGAAAGTTAATCCGGATGGCTCTGATTTGCGGATAAAAAACGATAAAGGAGAGGACCTGCCATACTGGATAGAGGAGTGGAACACATCAGGAATAAGCAGAATATGGTTCAAAACGGATTCAAATTCAGGTGTCGTGCATCTATGCTACGGAAATTGCACCGTCAATCATCGCAATGAGACAATTATCGCCTCATTCTTTGAGGACTGGGAATCACAAGCGAGAAGTGCTGAACTGTATCGTGAGCTTTCCATGAATGTGAGCAATGCCTTCTTCTGTGCTGATGCTCGTGCCGATTCAGTATCATACATAATAGATGTGAATGTTTCAGGCAAAATTTATCATCTGTGGTACAATTTATCAAATCAACTTCCTGAAGACACTGATGATACGCTTTATTTCGCTTTCTACCCGAAGCCAGAGGGGCATGTGTGGCATATACACCGCAATTTGCGAGAAGATTTGCGCAGTAAGGGCATTGAAGTCCCGGAATTCTTCAATATTACGAGGATTGCTCTCCGTGTCAGGTCAACGGGCTATTTTGCGATATTTGGCATGAATCACCCGGTTGTTTGTGCGAACATAGGGAAGCCTGAGCTGAATGTCAGCGTTAAGAACGCCACTTTTTATGCGAATGCGACTTCTGATATGCGCGTGCTTGTTGAAAACACAGGTGAGGCGGATGCAAATGTGACTGTTCGCATGACAATATACGATGAGGATGTTTCTGTTGTCGTATTTGACGATGTGCGGGGAGGAGAAGTGCCTCACAGGTCATCTCGCACATTCTCGTTCAGATGGACTCCGCCACATGCCGGCAGTTATTCGTTGAGTGTCTCTCTCTTTCAGCTTCAAAATGAGAGTAAGCGCATCAGTAAGCGCATTCATGTCAATCCTGACCTCAAGTGGCAATACAACACAACCGTCAAGATAAATGTGAGAGGCGACGATTTAAGCGATGTTGCGGTGCCGATAGAGCTGTCGCCGGATGTTTACAACCGCTCTTTGGAGGATGGTTCAGACATCCGTGTGTTCAGAGGTGAGGAAGAAGTGCCTTTCTGGGTTGCGTGGTTCTCACCAAACGGGAGTGTGTTATTCACGAATGTATCTGTGCCGTGCACGCTCCACGTTTTTTACGGCTGTTCTGCGTGCGCTGATGTCTTATCACCGAGCAATGCATCTACCGTGGCATCATTCTATGAGGACTGGAGCAATTATATAGAATATGGAGAGCATACACATTTTTACGGCTGGTCAAATCCGAGATTACGCTCGGCTGATGGGT
>JAGGRR010000185.1 GCA_021159465.1 Methanophagales archaeon | reverse complement strand
AGGCATTTGCAGTTGCGAAAAAGGGTTATGAAGTCATGGGAATTGTTTTGCACAGATGGATTTTGCAAAATGGGACCTTGAGGAGTTGTTGTAAGAGCATGGTTTTTCGTGCGAGTAAAGAAGCTTATTTTTGCGTGAGTGGAAATCGTTGGGAAAAGAATGAAAATGAATGACCTGTTATTAATATTATTGCTAATCTTTGTTGGGCAAACTTTGGGGTGTTTAATTGGATTGATAAAAGAGCCAAAAGAAAACGTTTTATATGGCTCCTTAGCATTTGCTGCTTCTATGATGCTGGGTATATCGTTCTTTCAATTGATACCCGAAGGTTTAGAAATTGCACCCCATTATTTGGTGATTATCTCTTTTATCGCCGGTATTGTTACGTTCTGGATTATTAATAGAACCCTGCCACATATAAATCCTGAGTTACTGAGAAAAGAAAAGCCTTCAATAAAAAGAAGCGTTACCATGCTTGTTATCGGCATAGCTTTGCATAATATACCGGAAGGGCTGGCAATCGGGGTCGGATTTGCTTTAACACCTGCACTGGGAATTATGATAGCAGTGGGGATTGCAGCACAGGACGTGCCCGAGAATATCGCAACAATCGTTCCTTTATACGGGTTAACAAAAAAGAGGCTGAAATCCTTTGTTATAGTAACGGTGACAATATTGTTTGAATTACTCGGCTTTATTTTTGGCTATTGTTTATTGAAAGAAACATCCTTAGATTTGTTGGGCGCTTCACTTGCACTCGCAGCAGGCTTTATGTCTTACATATCCGTAGAAGAGCTGATTCCAGCAGCGCAGATAAGACAGAATTTAGGAGTGGGTGTTAGCGGTCTTGTTCTGGGGTTGGTATGTGTTCTGGTGATTAGCCTTCTGTGAAGTTAGGAATCTGGTTATTTATGGTTATGGTGATATGGTTATGGTACCAGAAGAGGATTAACCTGTGGCACTGATCGTTTCGGTCTGTAGCTGAGCTATGGATGTATTGCTATTGATATTGCTATTGCTTGTCTTTCCTGTGTTATTGTTATCATCTCTGCCGTTGCGTTTCCTTCTAAGATACCGCTCGCATTGCTTTACTCTATCGTAGCCCAGCATCGTACCGAGAATAAAGTCCTCCTCATCCGTTAAATTTGACAATGACGTAATATTCATCTGTTTAATGACAGCAACACAGATAGAATTGCCGAAAAAGACGTTTATTTTCGTTCCGTTTACCTTTTGAATGTAATAATCTATCATCTCCCTTTTTAGTCTTTTTTCAATTGCATCTCTATTCGATGCTTTCGTCGTATAAAGGACGAGAGCTCTTAATCCCTTTTTATACTCCTGTATATGATGGGTAAACACTTCCATAGCTCCTATCGTATTACTCACGCTCACTTTGCCGCAGGAAAGAAGAAAGAAATAAAAGAAAAAGAGGGTTTAAAGTCAGCGTTAGAGCTAAAGCGCTTTTGCGACTTTTAATCCCCACGCTTCGGCGTCTTCGAATGCGGGTTCAACATCGCCGTCAACTTTGAAACTTTCGGTGACGATTTCGGCACTGCATTTCTTGAGTGTTTCTTCAAGGATATCCACCGCCTTGCAGAACGAGTTGGGGTATTCCTCACTATCACCAGGACCAAAAACCGCTGCCTTTTTGCCTTCCAGAGATATGCCGTCCATTGCTTTATGGAAGTCCACGAAATCATCCTGCAAATCGCCTTCACCCCACGTAGAGCACCCGAATACAATGGCATCATAATCTGCGAGTTCATCAACGCTCGCTTCTGTCACGTTCTTCACCGTTACCGATGCCAGCCCGCACTCAAGCCCCGCAGCTACATGCTCAGCCAGCATTTCCGTGTTCCCGGTTGTCGAGCCATATACCAAAATTACTTTCGCACCCATCTTCTCTCACCCTTCTTTTTGTATTTGTATTTGCTGGGATGTGTTGGCAGTTAGGTGCATAAATAACGAACCCTAACAAGATTAGGAAGCGGAAAGAAAACCAAAATTAATTAGGCAACATTATTTGTATCCCTAACAAGTTCTTTGTTTGCAAATGCGAAAGGACTCGTAAGGGGTATGTCGCGCGGAATAAGCACTGACCACCATAAGGAAATTAAGGAAATAACAATCATAATTTATGCGGTATTGACATTTGTAGCGATGCTGAGCCTGACGCTTATGGCGCCGGTGATTAAAGAGTTCATCATTGACCGTTTCGGTGCCAGCAATACCGAGGCGAGTATGTTCTTCACACTTGAGATGCTTGCGTACGTGATTTTTGCCGTTGTCTGGGGTTCGCTCTCGGATAAGTGTGGTAGAAGGAAGCCATTCATTGTTCTTGGATTCGGAGGCTCTGCGGTTCTCTATTTTCTGATGGCGCAAGCGAACTCGCTGCAGCTTCTTTTGATACTGAGGTTTATGCAGGGCGCTATCACAGTTATGGCATGGTCGCTCGTGATGACGAGTGCGCTGGACGTCGTGCAAAGGACGAGTTATGGTAAGACGATGGGTGTGATTGGTATGGCAATGATGTTGGGCATGGCATCAGGAGCACCGGTTGGGGGCTTGTTAGCAGAGAAGTATGGCATCTTCTTCCCCATGTATTTCGCCTCTTTCCTCTTTCTGATAGGTACCCTGATTTCGGCAACCCTGATACACGATATTCGCATCGAAAACAAGCCTGAGACAATGCTCGAATCCGTAAAGGTGTTGGTTGAAAAGAGAGAGCTCGGAATCCCCTACGTATTCAGTTTTGTTGACAGGTTCACAGTTGCATTTTTCATCCTCGTATTCCCTCTGTATCTGTTTGATGCTTTTGGGCTCAGCATTGCAGAACGAGGGCTGTATCAGGCATTACTGCTATTCCCTTTTATTCTGCTCCAGTATCCATTTGGGAAGCTGTCAGATAAGATCGGCAGGACTATGCCTCTTGTCATCGGTTCTTTCTTCTATGGACTGGAGATGTGTCTGGTAGGATTCGTGGGCAAAACAACGCTTATCGCGCTAATGCTCGGCTGTGGTGTATTCGCAGCGATGATGTTCCCCGCCAGTATTGCACTTGCGGGAGACTTATCACCGGTGAATAAGCGAGGCACGGCGATAGGCGGGTTCAATGTCTTCGGCTCGCTGGGTTTTGTAGCGGGATTTTCTGCAGCTGGGATTCTCTCTGATATGTATGGTTATTGCACGAGTTTCATTCTTGGTGGCTTTTCCGAGATGCTGGTGGCACTGGTTGCAACACCGTTTCTGGTGAAGCTGGGCGTTAACAGAATGAATAAAAGAATAGAGGATGGAGGATAGAGGATTGGGAATAGGGAATGGGGCAACAGTTAATTGCATGCTTGCACGAGTTCGGGATGCATTACATTAGGGGGAAGGTGAATAATCCTAATATTTTTAGGTTTGCAGTGGAAATTTAAGGGATGATTTAGGTTTTATTTCAAAAATCGAACCTTTTTAGGGTTCATTATTTATGTCTCTAATTTTCTATCAAAGGTTCTAAAGAAAGGTTGCAGTAGGGGTACTCAAGTGGGTTATGGTCATTTCCTTGTAAAAATAGAAGGTGAAGAAGTAAAAAAATGAATACAAAAGAATAGTATTGGGAATGGCAATAGCGACTGTGTTGTTAGTCGCTGCGATAGGAAGTGCAGGCGCGACAGATATAATCGATGCACGGTGATCAAAGCTGCGGGAACCTACAACATCACAGCAAGCATAACGAACAGCACAGCACTATATTGCATAGACATCCAGTCAGATGATGTCATTATTGATGGTTGATGGGCACGGGCACTTCATAGACGGTGTTGATAATGATGCGTATAGCGCCGGAATTCACTATTGGAAGCATAACGTAGCAGGCGATAACGTAACCATAAAAACGTGGAAATTAAAGGGTTCGACAACGGAATCTGGTTTGAAGGAACTGGTTCCAGTAAGTTCTCCAATATTACCGTTGAAAACTGCTTGATACACGACAACGGTGCTGGTACCAGACAGGGGATTCACCTTCTGCATGTGTGTAATAGCACAATAAAGAACAAAGAACAACGTGGTTTACAACCAGACAGGAACTGGCAGCGGTTGTGGAGCAGGCGGTAACGGTATTTTCTTAAAAGGAAGGGGTGCGACCCACGGTTGGGCGCGTAACATAACTCACTGCGCGATGTATACAACAAAGACTCGAGCACTACCAGTGACTGGAATACTTGCGGTATGTGTTTCGATTACAACGATACAAGCGCATATTGCTCTATATTATTCACCGCAGCGCTATTCAATACCTTGCCGGAGGCTCTTTTTTCTATCCCCCCTTTGCTCAGCGTGTAGTTGTTTGATGCATTGGCTTTAATCTTAGTCTTAGTCCCATCGGAGGAGATATGCTCCAGGTTTACCATCCCCAACGATCTGGCAACAGTGACGGTCTTCTTAAACGTTTCTTCAGCTTCGTGCACTCTCTTTTGAAATTGCAGAGCGTCCTGAAATCGGGCTTCTCATTCTCAGCAGCATCTGGCGTGAATATGCGGGATTGCCGGGTGTAAACCTAAACTGGTACTTCTTCTCCACTTCACTCATGTCTATACTATTCACGATGGAAACCACCAGGTAGCAGATGTGGTCTACCGGTATGAGATCTCTAATATCAGGGGGGCAATAGCTATGACTGCCAAATTTTATCGCTTTTTATATAGGTAAAGGCAATTCTTAGGTAATTTAGGTAATAGTTGGACAGCCTCTTTAGGTATTAGACCTTATAAATA
>JAGGRR010000184.1 GCA_021159465.1 Methanophagales archaeon | reverse complement strand
TTCTTCGACCAGAACATCCCGCCGGGCGAATAGATCTGAATACCAGAAGCCCCTAACTTGTTCCTCGGCTGTGCAGTGCCTGCTGCGGCAAATATTACCTGCGGTCTTACCAACATTTTTTCACATCACCTCTTGTTTTTAAGATATGTGTTCATTATATAAAAAGCTTTCAGGCTTTTGCTATCGAGAAGTTTCTGACTTCTGCGGGTAGCGCATAAGGGCTCACTGTAACTTGGTCTGTGTATATTTTTGTATCGTATATATGAGAAAGATATCCTCGTAAATCGTCCCAATTGATGCCTATCACACGCTTACCGTAGCCCCAATCTACGGAATCATATCTTAATACCGCAGTACCATCCACATTATAAGGACCGACGAACGGCAGAATATCAAGCGTTATTTCACTTGATGGGTTTAGTGCGTATGTTTCCACGTTCACATTTTTGGTGCCCCCCCTACTTGGAACGCTAACTTGGGGCTCGTAACTGCCCCAACAATACGTGGTGCTATCTTTTGTATAACCTACTATTTGAAACTGTCCCGTACTCTCATTGTAAGTACCGAATATGAATCCGACAATTACGTATGTGCCACTGCTCAGTTTGTTATTTTTTATTGTAACCGTCCCTTTTAGCGGGTCATAGCCTTCCACGGTCAGTGCCAACCCTGTCCAGCCCGACAGTTCAAACCCTTCTAAAACTGTTCCCCCTATCATTTCACTAATAACATATTCATCATTATATATAAAGTTTCTATCACACATCACGCAGAAAGCCTCGCTTTCAAGCGGGAATGAATGCGGTATAGGTGGGTTGTAGCACGGAGACAGATAACTCTCCCCCACCTATACCTTAAAGCTTTTTATATAATGAATACATATAAAGTTATTGTAGCACGGAGACGGAGAGATGATACTGACATATAAGATAAAACATGGGGCGGACTTCACAGCAGAGTTAGAGAAGGCGAGAAAGGTCGCTGAATTTGCTATTAAGCATCATACACTCTCGTCTAAGGATGTTAAACATATCGGACTGAAATCCGTCATCTCAAATCAGATACTGCGGAAATACAGCCGGAACAAGAACATTAAACGAGTGCGTAATGTTAATCTAATTGTGCCCAACCAAGGGATAAAAGTTGATAAGGCAAAACGAGAGATTCGTATCCCGTGCCTCAATCTCTCGTTCCCATACCGCTTCCCCAATAACTTCACCAAAATCAACCAGATAGAGATAAGCAAAGAGTATATATTCGTATCGGTAACAGTCCCGGAAGAGCCGCAGATGAAGACTGATAAGTGGATAGGGGTTGACCTGAACACGACCGGACATGTGGCGGTCGTAGCGAACCCGGAGACGGGCAAGGTGAAGAAGTTGGGGAAGAAAGCGGTGCATGTGCATAATAAGTATAAAAATATTAGGAGGTGGTTGCAGAAGAGAGGGAAATATAGGGTTGTGAAACGGCTAAGAGACCGAGAGAGCCGCATCATAAGGGACATGAACCACAAGATAAGCCACGAAATAGTGGAGACTGCGAGAGAAGCGGGCTGTGGTATAAGAATGGAGAATCTGAAAGGTATAAGGAAGCGAGCGAGAGCGAGAAGACCGTTTCGTTACTCCCTGCACAGCTGGTCGTTCTATCAACTGCAACAGATGATAGAATACAAAGCCAAGCTGCTCGGAGTGCCTGTCGAGTATATAGACCCGCACAACACCTCAAAGGTGTGTAGCAGGTGCGGGGCGATAGGTAATCGGAACGGTAAGGAGTTCAGGTGTCCAGAGTGTGGACACGTTGACCATGCGGATGCAAATGCCGCGTTCAATATAAGTATGGCATTGCATCAGAGCATAGGTCAATCTACGGCAGACAGGGATGCCGTAGAGGGGAGTGCTGGCACCCCCGAGGGGCAATGGTGAGAACGCCACCAACCCCAGAACCCTCGCCGTTCACGGCGGGGAGTATGTCAGTCTTTCACGATTGAGAAACCCGTGACTTCCGCGGCACCGGGTTCAGGTGGAGGTGCTGCCTGTGTAGTTTTCATTAGCCACCATAGCAAACCGATGCCTATGCCCGCACCCGCAACTATCCCTACCAACTTCTTGTTGGTCGTCATCATTAATAATTTATTTTATCAACAAATTTATTTTTATTGGTGATAAGAAATGGAAGCGACATGTCCTGAATGCGGGGCGGCACTGGTGATAAGTGGTGAGCCGGGAACTATAATAACATGCCCTTCCTGTGGCAC
>JAGGRR010000183.1 GCA_021159465.1 Methanophagales archaeon | reverse complement strand
TCAGACTCACCCCTGAGAATCTGCTGCACCTTCGTCTTCAATAGCCTGTTTATCTCTTTACCATCCACCTTACCACGATACTTAGCCATGACAATACCCATCAACGGTCCCACCGCCCTCTCGCCCCTATCAAGTATAAAATCACGTTTCAATGCCACTGTATCCTCAATGAACCGCTCTACATCTCTTATACTCACTCCCAGTCCAATCTCCTCTATTGCACGTTCGACACTCAGTTCCGGCTTACTCGCTATGAACCTCATAATATCAGGTATTGCCTCCTTCGCAAATGCGTGTTCAGCAAGCAGTCTGAAGATATCTATGAAGTGCTGCTCGGTCAGATTCTCCAGCTCCACTCCCTCCCGCATCAACTCCACCATTGTATCTGTAAGTGTCCTTGCGACCAGTGTTGGTGATACACCTTTACCTCCGTAGCGTTCCACTATCAACTCAAAGAGATTGAAGTTGCTGCTGCGTGATACCTTCGTGGCGAGTTCGTTATTCAATCCGAACTGCTGCTTGTAGCGCGTTACTCGATGCTCAAATGTCTCAGGTAATCTACTGCTTATAGCCTTCAGCCTCTGCACATCTATCTCAACTGGTGGCACATCTGTCTCTGGATACATTCTCGCGGCACCTGGTAGAGGGCGCATATAGGCACTGCTCCCGTTTGGCAATGCTCTACGTGTCTCTTCCGGTATCCCTCGCATCGCAGCCTCCGCCCTGTTCAATACCGCTCTCAGCGCTTTCTCGCCTTGCGCTCGCTCCGCAACAGCTACTATCACCACGCAATCAGATTCTGATGCATTAAATACGCTCCTCATACGCGCTATCTCTGCCTCACCAATGCCATAAGCAGGTAGTTCATCGGTATGAATCAAGCCAGTACCGGTACCGTACTTAGCGGCGAAATCGGCTAACTCTGTTCCGAATCGCCTGCCAGGCTGTAGTTCAGTGCCGAGAATGCCCGCGAACCCACGCAGACATGCCCCAAATACTTTACCGCCCGCTCTATTTATCACCTTTGAATCGGTATCCTTAAATATAAATGACAGGTCTTCAATACGATGCTCAACTCTGGCACCTCTATTATTCAGTTCATCCTTCAACTCTATGAGCTTCCGCTGCCTTAATATCTCGTTCTTCACTATCTCACTTATCAATCTCAGGTTCTGAACGCCCTTTATCTCCACACGAGCGCCACCTTCTATTGATATGTTTATATCCTGCCTGATGGTCCCCAATCCCCTCTTCACCTTACCTGTGGAACGTAATATCATCCCAATTTGCTCCGCCACCTTACGTGCCTGTTCCGGTGTGCGAATATCAGGTGCAGTACTTATCTCCACCAGCGGTATGCCCAACCGATCTAATGAATAAACCACCATATTGCCTGTGCCTGTTGTCTCTATCTTCTGGGCTGCATCCTCCTCGAGACATAGCGAATCTATACGGACGCCTCCTTCTTCTGTTGTGAGCCTGCCATCAGTCGCCACCAGTGCGGTTCTCTGAAACCCGCAGGTATTTGACCCATCTATCACTATCTTCCGCATTGTATGTATCTCATCCACGACCTTCATATTCAGCATCAGAGCGATCTCAAGTGCGATATCAATTGCTTCTGGATTCAGTTCACCCGGCGGCTCCTCGTCATTCTCCACCAGACAGGTGGAATCATAAGCTTTGTATAGAAATGTGCGACTGTAGCTCTCCTCTTCTCGTGCCGCTTTGTCCACTTCCCCCATCTCGCTCTTGGAAGCTCTTAAATACCGTATAAACGAGTATGTGGAATCCTTATTGTCCCTGAGCGTGGTGGGGCATTTACAGAATAGTTTCGTTCTTGTATCCAGCTGCTGGTGTATCTCCAGCCCGGCTTTCAAACCCATCTTATCATAATCTATTCCCGTTCCT
>JAGGRR010000182.1 GCA_021159465.1 Methanophagales archaeon | reverse complement strand
TCCGACTGGGTGCCCGGCAATTTCATTGCGGGGGGGGGCGGATAGGGGTTTAAAAGGATGTGGGCAAGTTAAAACAGAAATATTAATATATTTAAAAAACAAAAGAGAAGAGAGAAGAATAAGAAAATGAAACTAAAGAAGATGTTTGCAGTAATTGTTCTGGTAGCCATAATTTCGGTTTCTTTTGCTGGATATCATCATTTTTTTGGCGGGAAAGAACAATTTGAAGGGGATTCATCTCCTCCAATTGTCTCAAATGCTTCCCTAGCTAATGTTTCTATTCTATTAAAATTAGAAGGGGTTTCGGTTAAGATAGCGTCTGATATGAACGAGAGCGCAGTTTGCTCTCTGCTTCAAAAAGAGCTTAAGGCTGATGTGAATCCCGTGGGAGAGGGAGTGTATGAAATAAGGAAAAACATTACAGAGGAACATTTAACAGAGGTTTTGAAGAAGATAAACGCAAGCATAGCAGAGGAAATAGATGATGAGCCGTTTTTTAAGGAAGGTATAACTCCCCAGACAAGGAACGAAACCTGGCAAATAATCAAGACGAAGTTAAATATGCTTGGTCTTGAAAACTTCACTGTGAGGACAAGCGGAGAAAACCTCTTGCATATTAATATCACTGGTGTGGATGCTCAGGATGTTCAGATCGTGAAGGATATAATAGGTGTACCGGGAAAATTTGAAATAAGAATTCAGACGGGTGGTAAAGGTGGAGACATAAATGCAGGACAAAGATTAGAAGATATTGAGAATATCACTGCCCATGTCATTTATGCGAGCGAAGGAATAGAAAGCGCGGGAACGATACCAGTGAGAGTAGGAGGGGACTCACTATGGGGTGTTCCTTTCTCACTGAAAAAGGAAGCTGCTGCTAAGTTGAGGGATGATGCGGAGAAGTATGGTGCTTTGGATAACCCAATGGACCACGAAATCGCTATGCTGCTCGACGATGTGGTGATATATAGTGCTCCTTTGTCACCGGAGCTTGCGAATGAGATGAAGACAAAAAAGATAGAGAACTTAGTTGTTGAAACTGGGCTTGGAGAGGAGGGATTTAAGAAGGCAAAAGAGCTAATAATTCATTTAAGGGCGGGTACAATGCCAGTTAATGTTAAATTAGTTCGTTTTGTTGAACATCTAACCTCATGAGAAGAGGAGATATCACAAAATAAAAAAGGAGTGCATTGAAGAGTAAAAAGCCTATAATGCCCCTCGGATGCCAATTTATTGTGGGATAGCGAGGATTGGGCGTATGTATAAAAATAGAAAGATTTAAAAAGTAATAATAGTGTTATTTACGATAGCGATGGTGCATTCTATGTTTACGATCAGGAGAAGCTAAAAGATGCCCCGGAATTTATTTTGGAGGAAATACTTGAGAAATAGTAGGCAAAATGGGATTATTTGTAAATAAAGAAGTGTTGTGTAAATGGAAGATTAGTTAATACTACCCTGTCGCATTTTCTGGCACATATATCACCTCGCCCGTTGTCAGCCGGTATGCAGTCCCCAACTTCCTGCCTTGTCCGCCCGCGACCTGTTCCGTCATATTCATCACCTTTATCTCCTGCCCCTTCTTGATAATCACCTGCATATTCTCCTGCCCCGGATTCTTCACTACCGTTATATCTGCAGTCGGGTTCAAGAGCTCCGGGACGCTCGCGGATATTACCAGTGCGACGAGAAGAGCAACGGCAAACACCATCGCGGCATCAAACAGGTTTGCGACCCCGTTAAGTGGGTCCTCCCCTTCCTCTTCATCCAGAATCAACCGATTTCGCCTCCTCCCGCTTCTCATTACCATTACCATCACCTTTTATTTCAGTACCTCCACCACGTATTCCATATCACTCAAATCCTGCGTGTACCACCTCTTCTTGACCAATGAGATTGTGTATGCTATACCGCCGCTAAGAAGTCCGAGAACCGTAGTACTGAATGCTACAACCAGATTAGTTGCAAGTTGCTGAATGTTTCCCGCAGTGAGCCCCATCAATGCAGGTCCTAAGGGTATCAATGTGCCCATCAATCCGAACATGGGTCCCAGCTTTACCACCAGCCTCGCCTTCTCGAGCTCCTTTGCTATCCTTAGTTCATAGTCCTGAAGCAGCTTCTCCGCTTCTACCGCGAATTTATTCTCTTTTAGCGATTCTGTAAGGTCATTCAGGAAACTTCTGAGGAAGTCATTAGAGCCACTGGACCTTAGGACTTCTGCTGCTTTTTTGTAATCCTGCATCTGCATATATTTCTTTGCATCTCTACACCCAACCTTTAGTTTGGCTATATCCCTGTTTCTCGATGCATATTCTGATATTAACTGCCCTACGGAAATGAGCGACCATGCGACCAGCCCGAGCAGTATGATAATTACAGGGTAGAGCAACGAGTTCGAAATCATGAACATCGCCCCAATTATTCCTGAAGTTGCGTCCATCTTTTGCCTCCTTTTTCGCTCTTCATTCTTTTATACTTATCCACTAAAAATCCAAGCACTATAAAAAGAGTCATTACTGAGAATGAGAGAACTATCTTATGATAATCTACCGGGAACTCAGGGCTTGGAATGCTTTTAGCCTGAATATATGCCGGGATTATTAAAGGAGATAAGAAGTAAAATAGACCGAAGAATAGCATAACTGTGCCAAGTGTGGAAGGATTTTTGATTTTAAATACACTTGCGATAGAAGAAGTAGCAAAGGAAGATAAGCACACACCGATAAAGAAGATCACGCCCACCAAAAAGCCTATTCTCAGATTGCTGATCCTGGTAAGTCGAGATAGCATCAGACAGGCTAAAAATGTCGCTGTTAAACATACTGGACATGGAACAGAGAGCCAGAGGAAAGTTCTTCTTGAGAGGTCATTGCCACGAGAAAGCCATTCTTTCTTCGTTTTTATCCCGAAATACACAAGCCCTGTTGCGATGATAAGGTGCATTGTAACACCCATTGCAAGTATATTTTGCGTTACATTCAGAGGGATAACACCTACCAGATAGCCGAGTGCGATAGAAGTAATGAAATAAATAAGAGCCACATAAGCAATCTCTCTTCTCCCCAAGTTGGCGAAACCGCATCCTAAACCTGTTTTTAATGCCAGGATTGCTACGCCTATAATCACCCCCAGTGTAATTAGATTGCTTATCTCTGTCATTTATCTTCTGCCCGTGCTCAATTTCTTTGTATTTAGATGAACATTATCTATCTTTGTATTTGGATGACAAATATTACCCCAATATGAAATAGATCTAAACACTCTCAAACGATGTGTCTCAATACGCTACTGGAGGAGGCTGTAATTACAGGATACAGGAATCGAAGCGAACCAATCCGGGACGGGGGAGATTTTTTGCGGTGCAATTTTCTCATAATTCTCTCAGATATGCAGGGAATACTACAAGAACTTCCATATCATACCGTAGATACCGAAGATACCGAAGATGAAGAGAACCAAAAGCATAGTATGTGTGAAGGT
>JAGGRR010000181.1 GCA_021159465.1 Methanophagales archaeon | reverse complement strand
GTCGAAAATAACTATGCACTCTACCTTTTCTAACCTTATGCCCAAAAGGGAAGTTAGGAAATTGGGAGATTAGTCCTGAAAGAGTTTTGTTCTACTCGTTCATCCATCAGGTGTCTATCGGGTCGGGCTTCTACAATGGCATGCTCTTATCTCACATCTGGCACCGAGTATAGAATCACTTATCTCCGCCTTCTTTATCAGTGTGTCCTCACCAACCACGCTATTAAGAAGTAGCGTCTCACCTAAATCTACCCCTGGAAAGACCACAGACTTATGTACCTTGCTCTTCCTTAATGCAGCATGGTTGCCTATTACTGCAGGACCACGTATCAACGATTCATTTATCACCACATGCTCACCAATGGCAACGTTACCTTCTATCTCACTATCTTCTATCTCCGCAGTATCTGCGCATTCGAACCCCTTTTTATCCAGTATCCACCTGCTCGCCTTCATGTACCCCTCAAGAGAGCCAATGTCAGTCCAGAACCCATCAACCACACAGCCATAGACCTCATTCTGCGCCACGAGGATAGGGAACAGGTCCTTGGAGAAGTCGAAAGCACGCCCTTCGGGTACGTACTCCATTGCCTCTGGCTCTATTATATATAGCCCCGTATTCGCGAGATTGGAGAAACATTCGTGAGGTGATGGCTTCTCTTTAAATTTCTTCACCCTGCCACTCGATTGCTCTATCTCCGCTATACCGTACAGCGAAGGGTCAGGCACAGCCAGAAGAGCTATGGTTACGAGCCTTTCATGTTTCTGGTGGAAATCCATCAGCTTTTTTATATTTATATCCGTAATGTTATCCCCCTGGATGATCAATGCGGTATCATCAATGCATGCATTCTTCACCGAGCCCGCGGTTCCCAATGGAAAAGGTTCTTCTGGATATGAGAGCTTTAAATCCTTACGGCTGCTCAAGTAATTTATCGTCTGCTCTCTGAGATAATTCGTTGTTATAACGATATCCTTCAACCCATATCCCACAAGATAATCCAGTATATAATCAATCACGGGCTTATTCACAAGAGGAATCATCGCCTTTGGTGTACTGTACGTGAGAGGTCGAAGCCTAGTACCATAGCCCCCAGCGAGAACCACTGCTTTCATATATACACCCCTTGACTCTCTCCCTTCTCGTGTCGGACTCTCTTTCTGACTATAAGGGATATCCTTACATAGTATTTTTTTTCATTGTATATAAACATAAACACTAACGCTCATACTCACATTCCGCACTTTTAAACTTTAAAGATAATATTTTAAAAATTACATACAGATAAGAACCCCGTGAAAGAAGTTCTTTATACGTGGGTATGTTCATATCCGCACGTCATCGCGATTTTATTCTTTTCACCTCATATTTCAACACGATTTTGCAAGGAAGAAGAGAAGAAATGAATTAACCGATGTCTTCCGCTTCGCTTTGCATTGCTCGCTTCCTTGAACTGGGCAAAAGCGTATCTATACGTAACCGGTGCAATATATCCGCTCATAACTCACGACCGAGCAATGCAAGGATTTTACCATGAATTGGTCTTAAGCTTAAGTTCAAGACCTTTACCCTATCCGACCCCATGTAAAGAACGGTAATGCTCTCATCCTCAAACACCTGAAAGACACGCCGTATCGTCAAACTTAAAGAAAGTTTGATC
>JAGGRR010000180.1 GCA_021159465.1 Methanophagales archaeon | reverse complement strand
CCCTTATCCTGTGCAGTTGCATTTAGCAGTGAATTATTGAAGTGCAGTTCATACTGAGCGCCGAATACTTCACTGCCCTCTGGGTCTATGCTAATATTAACCGAAAAGTTTTTACCTTTTAAAGCGGTTTGATGCGATGGCACGACACTTATATGCGCTGCAAAGCCAGTTTGCACCAATGTAATGAATATAATTGTTGCAGCCGTTGCTATATCCAGATTTTTATTCATTTTGTCTTCTCCACCTCTTTAATACGAGATACGATATTGCAAGTGTGGCAATTGGGAATGCCACTTCAAAGCCTCCTATCGCACGAGTTGGTGAAGTTGTTGTCGTTGGCGTTGTTGCTACTACTTCTGGCGTGGATGTTGATGCCGGTGCTGGTGAAGGAGAAGCAGCAGCATGGTTGCGAGAAGGCGTTATTGTAGGTGTCAGTTCTGTCTTTGGTGATGACATTGGTGAAGGCGTTGGCGTTGGTCTGAACATAGGGAAATCCCTGTGAAGTCTCCACGCTTTTATTCCGCCAAGCATGTTATAAACGACGAAGCCATGCTTCGCCAGTATTCCACTTGCTTCTTTGCTCCTCACTCCGGTCTTGCAATAAACAATGACTTTCTTCGTTTTGTCCAGTTCGTTAAGTCTGCTCTCTAACTCATTCTTCGGGATGTTCTTTAATCCAACCTTCGGCATGACTATATGCTCCGCGTTGTATTCCTCTTCTGTTCGAACATCTAACAGAATAATCTCTTCCGGCTCTTCCTTCAGCATTTGATATACCTCCTCAACTGTGAGATCGACGACAGCAGGCTTGCTCGTAACTTTTCCTATATTGCATATTCCATCGTTAATTTCAACCTCAACAATTTCAACATTTGGATCGACTAATTTCACATCGCTCAATTTCAAACCGCTCTGTCCTGAAGCGCCGATGGCTTCAAAAGAAACAGAAGCCAGTACGCCTGGTGATGTTACTCCACTCTTCACTCCCGTTCTGCTTTCGGCGTATACGATTTTACCAAGTGTGTTATTGGTTTCGTTTACAAACACATCTGTGGATACACCATCATGTGATAGGAAAGTTCCATGGGTTTGTACCAGTGCCTTTAGTATGCTGGTGTTGAAATACAGGACGTATTGAACACCGTATATCTCGTTCCCTTTCGGGTCCACGGTTATGTTTATTGTAAATATCTGCCCCTGTGTCGTATTCACCATTGGCGGTGATACACTCACAACTGCTGGTGTGGCTTGCACTGCCGCTATCGTGCTAATCAGTAACACGTACAATACTATACCGGTCATAATTGCACCTTTTTTTCCCATTTCTTATCACCTCTTCATTCCTTATTTCTATTAAAAAGTTTTTCGCTTTTTACTTTTCACCATGCAACCTCCTCCCAGTTTGCTCCTACAATCACACCATCGAAGATGTCAATGACGCAGTCGTTGTTCAGGTCTGCTTTGTCGCTTTGGGCTGCTGTCCAACTACTATCGGTGCATTTTTTCCCCCATTCCAGCCCTACCATGACACCATCGAATATATCTACGACACCGTCGCCGTTCGCATCGCCGGCGATGAATACATTTATTTGTGTGATGGTTGTGTTCGTGAGACCTCCGCTATCCGTCACTGTCAAACTGAGATTAAAGGGTTCGTAGCCTGTCCCATTGTAGTTATAAGTGGAATAAATATGTTCTGTCATGCGTCCTTCATCTGAATATCCATCGCCAAAGTCCCAGCTATAGTTCGTAATGGCATCGCCATCCGGATCATAAGAATTGGAGCCATTGAAGACTGCTTTGCACACGTAAATATTACCCACAATATTGTAACTGTGCATGGGGATGGCAATAGCAACAGGCGGGATATTGATAAATGCAGTGCCATTGTCCTCTGTTGCAGGTATGGAAGTTTCAATAGCGCCCGCTTCCTTCAGTTCATTTATCTTCGCGCCCAATGTTGTGGCTTCTCCATGGTTCCCCACTGCCTTTAACGTGATTTCCGCAAGCTTGATGTCACCGTTCAATCCATCGCCATAATCTATCCCGCCCATTCTCACAACACCAGTGGAGTTGTCAATGACAGCGTGGAAGAAGTCAAAATCGCTACTCGTTGCCGATAGCACATGAACCACCGAAGGGTCAAACGTGAGATTGATATCTGCAACACCTAGATTTGATACGTTGTTAATCATGATGGGTGTAACAGCATCTTCTCCTGGCTTCATGAACACGTTGTCAATTGAAATGGTGGTTGCTGATGCTGGAACAGTGGTCATCGAAGCTAATGAAAAGAATAGCATACACACTATCATTTTCATCTTTTTCTTTTCACTTATGTATGCCTTCATCCCTTTTCTCACCCCCTAATGCAGTATTTCAAAGCCTGATTCACCAAGCACGTGCTTTGAAAGATACATAGCATCGTAAAGGCTTAATTCGTTGTTACCACTGACTTCTCCCACTCGCTCATTCATCGTTTCAAAGCCGGGTTTGCCAAGCACATGCTTCGCAAGATACATAGCATCGTATAGCGTTACATTCCCGTTCTCACTCACATCACCGTTCTGCAGGACTATCAATGGTACGCTCACCGATTCGTTTATATTGCCAAATATGTCGGTTGCGGATACTGTGAGATTGCGAGGAAGGTAACTGCCATTATATATCGCGGTTCCAGCCGAAGCATTAACTGTTACAGTCCATATATTGGTACCAGGTATGCGGGTCATTGGCTGGTCTGGGGGACCTCCTATCGGGGTGAGGGTTATTGTCACGCTTACAACTCCGCAATCGTCGGTCACGGTGATGTTCAGTTGCGATGTTTCGCCCCATCTCGGCTCGGAATCGGTATCTTCTGGTATGGATGCCGGGCTCGCATCAGGGTTCGTTACTACCGGCGGTGTAATCTCTCCAATGATAAAGGTTCCATTATGCGTGGTTGCGGGAATAGAAATCTCCTCAGGACCTGCTTCTTTTAATTCAATAATGGTGATATTCAGTGCCGATGATTCACCGCCATTACCCACTGCCTTTAATGTTACGTTCGCGAGTAGTACCTCACCGTTGAGACCCGCTGATGCGGTCTGGAATGCGCCTATTCGTGTTATACCTGTGGAATTGTCAATCACAGCATCAATGAAATCGAAATCACTGTCGTTAACAGCGATGACGTGAACTACCGATTGATTGTAAGAAAGGAAGATGTCTGCGGTGCCGATGCGGGTTACGTTACTGATGTTGATGGAAGTAGTAATATACTCACCTGATAGCGCACTTGCATCGCTGATGCTGATAATTATCTCTGCAAAGGTCTTAAAAGAGTTTTCCGAACTTTGAGCTGAATTGTTACTCGGGTCTGTGCTGTTCGCCACAAAATAATAAGTAGTGTTCGGAGCCAGCCCTGAAAGAACAATGCAGTGATGCAGGACATAGGATACGTTATATGCCGTTTCAGTGTAGTTTCCTGGTTGAGTGCCATATTTGACCATACTGTTGCTCAACTCGCCAGTATCCCAGGTTACGGTTGCCGAATCTTTCGCAGTCGGTATCACACTGATATTGGTTATTACAGGTGGTGTAGTGTCAGGCACGTAAATGGTAATGTTCTGATAGAATCCGCTGGCGTTTATCTCCCCCTCCGTCACGATATGGTCGAACTCCGTGGAATTACCGATGTCATCGCTGACATTGAAGTATAAACTATCACCTCCGCTTATGTGAAGTAAATTTGTAGAGACCTGGTAGTAATTGGAGCTCTGATTAGTTTCTGCTGTAAAGACCTCACTGGTGTTCAGGTTCGTTATCGTCACATTGGGATTGTTCACCGGCGAGCCATCGTTATATGTAACAAAGCCCGATATTATGAATACTGATTCGTTAATTTCTACGCTTCCGTTATTAACTGAAACTCCCGGAATTGGCTGTGCACTCGGGTCGCTCAATTTCACATTGGTGAGATTCAGACCGCATATTCCGGTTTCCAGCGCCCGGAAAGTAATGGTTGCCAGTACACCTGGTGATGTAACGCCATAATCAACGTCAATTCTTGCTTCTCCATATTTTATCACGCCGAGGGTATTGTTTATCTTATTTGCAAATATGTTTGTAGAAGCGCCATCCTGACTGAGAAAAGGACCTTTCTCCTGTTTCGTTGCATTTAACAGTGTATTGTTGAAATACAGCGTGTATTGAGCACCCATCACTTCCACACCTCCAGGGTCAACGGTTATGTTCACTGAGAAGTTCTGCCCCTGCAGTATCTTCTGATATGATGGCTCTATACTTACCACTGGTGCTGCCAGTGCAGGCTGTGCAAAAACACACAGTATAGCAAGAGCGAGAGCTAACATTACTATCAAACGCCTTATTTGCATTTCTTCTTTTCACTCCCCTTATCGCTTCTATATTTTACTTTTACCATGCAACATGCTCCCAGTTAGCGCCATCGATGACCGCATCGAAGATGTCCACGACGCCATCCCCGTTTGCGTCACCAGCAATGAACACGTTCACCGGAAAAGAAGTGCTGTTATCAAGGACGGACTCTCCGTTGTCTTCAACTGTGAGTATGTCATTAAAAGGCTCGTAACCGTCAGAACCCAAGTTCCTGCTTCCATGCATGTTCTCGCATATCTGAACGGTACCATTAATGATGTTTACGGGCTCTATCCGTGTTGCATTATCATCTACGGCAATTACATTGCTGAGGTTCAAATTCGTGTTCGCTCCCTGCTGTAGTGCGGTGAAATGAATGGTTACGAGTGTATCGGGTAGAGTTACACCGCCAATATCACCTTTTCTTGTCTCTGCATATGAAATGATGCCATTTGTGTGGTCTATGCTATTGGTAATGACGATTGTCTCGCCAATGTTTCCGAGTAAAGGTCCTTTGGTTTGCATTTCGGCTCGTAACACACTGATATTGTAGCGTAAACAGATTTGAATACCGTAGACCGAATTCCCACAAGGGTCAACCGTAATGTTCACATCAAACTGGTCTTGCGGTTGAACGGTAATGTTCTCTGGTTCCACAGCTATTTGAACTGATATGCCCCTTACGGTTATTGTTATTGGGATATTCTCGAAATCGGTTAATTCACCATCGGTGACCGCGAAATGCATGTCAGGATAGATGCTCGCCTGTTCGAAAGCGGGCGTCCATGCGAATTTTCTCGTGCTCGGGTCAAAAGTTGCCCTAGGGGGCAGGTTGGATGCGGAATATGTCAATGCATCGCCATCAGGGTCGGTAGCAGAGATGGCAAATGCGAGCATGGAATTCTCACTAACCGACCTGTCTCCTATTTCTTCGAGCACCGGAGCAGTGTTAGTATTATTCACTGTAATCCGCACGGTCTCATTATCAGTTCCACCTTTGATATCGCTAACGCCAAGATCAATGTAATAAGTGCCAGCATCGTCATAGGAAGGTGTCCAGCTCCAAAGATTAGCAGTGCTGTTGATGGGTGTAAAAGCTCCAAACGAAGCGTTATTGCTGAATGTTAGCACATCTCCATCGAGGTCGGATGCAGTAATCGTTATATTAAGGGCAAAGCCTTCGTCAACGATTCTGGTACCAATGGGATTGAGCACTGGTGGCATATTAACATCAAAAGCATATAACTTGCCGCCACAAGTGCTACAGGTTTCGATATAGAGGGTGCCGTCGGAGGCTATTGCATACAATCTCGAGTGAGTGTACCAATCCCAGCCAGTAGTGTCTATGAATATTGTACCATCTTCAGCAGGAAATATCCACTTTAATGTTGTTGTGTTTGGTCCGTGATAGGGACTTAACCCGGTATAGTTGAGGCCATGGTGGAACTTGGACCATGGCGAAGAGGCGAGTTGTGCGGTTGCTACCGGAACTACTAACCACAAGATTGCACTGATTACAAAAGAACTTTTTCTCGTGAAATCTCGTGGTCTTTTACCTTTCATTCTTCTTCCTCTCATTCCTCAACCACTGCAGTTATCGTCTCCACCTCGTCACTCAGTCTGGTTGTTTGCGATGTAGCATTCACGAGCACGGAATAAGGACCTAGTATGAGATTGTCAGTAACGTTTAGCAATACGTTTACGCTCTGTCCGGGTTTAAGTATCAACGTAGTAGTGCTCAACAGGGCAATGCTCGCGTTATCCCCGTTGATTGCTGTAAGATTGAAGATATCAGTTTTATTACCAGTATTCATGACAGTGATAAGATAGGTTGCATTGTTTCCCAGTGTGGTAGTCTCTATAGTGGCATTTACAGTGAGGAAATCCTCGGTTGTATGTTCTCCAATAATCAAAGGAAGTGCTATAATGGATACTATTCCAATACATACCGGAAATATCCTTTTTTCCGTTTTTCCACTACCCATCAGAGCTGTATTCATGTCATCCTTAACTACCTGCATTTCAGGTTGTACATAGGATCTCCGGGATAACTTACGTTGTTCAGGAGTAAAGAGTAATCTCCCATGTTTATGCTACCATCGCCGGTCACATCACCAGCCCACTCATTTTTTAGTGCGTACGTAGGATCTCCAGGATAACTTACGTTGTTCAGGAGTAAAGAGTAATCCCCCATGTTCACGTTGCCATCACCAGTCACATCGCCGCAGATACCTGTTCTTACTTTCACGCTTCCATTGCTGGTATTTGCAGAGATAGGATTGACATTCGGGTCGCTTAGTTTCACTACGGTGAATTTGAGCTCGCTGAGTCCATCAATATCGTCAATTGCATGGAATG
>JAGGRR010000179.1 GCA_021159465.1 Methanophagales archaeon | reverse complement strand
GAAATCGAACTCGAGGACACCTACTGCGAGGCTTTTGACGGTTTATTCACGAGGATATGCGTAACCGCACGAGACGAGAAGAGATTGAAACAGGCAGCTTACAACGCTACGGCACTGCCCTGCACGGTCTTTGGTGAATCCGAAGGCGGAATAGAGAAGTGGTTAAGTGAGTGCGAGACGCCAGACGGCAGAAAAGGAGCGATTATCCAGTTCTGGGTGAATTACGACGAGGACGCGCCCGAGAAACTGGAATACGAGGTATCGAAACGAATACGGCAGGGGATACTGGTCGTGCCCACGACTTCGGTCTTCAATGCACTTGAGTCATCTGCTGGTAAGATAGATGTTATGGGAAGGATAGGGCATTGTGGCGATGGCTATGAGACAATAGAGCAGCGGTTTGGACGTGAAGTCATTGCAGTGCCGATAATGATGGGCGAATTCCTCGTGGAACACTATTTAAGCTATAAGAAGGGTGTGATGGGTGGAAACGTCTGGTTCTTCTGTAAGAGTATAGAAGCGGCATTAGAAGCTGGAGAAAAGGCACTTGAGGCAATAAAGGGCGTGGAAGGTGCAATTACTCCTTTTGATATCTGCGCTGCGGGCTCTAAACCGGAAACGAACTATCCGGAGATTGGTCCTACAACTAACCACCTGTATTGCCCTACGCTGGTACAGAAACTGAGCGGGTCGAGAGTTCCACGCGGCGTGCATAGCATCCCGGAAATTGTCATCAATGGTGTATCACTCGAGTCGGTAAAAGAAGCTATGAGAGCGGCAATAGTGAGTGTGCAGGATGTAGAAGGCTTGGTAAGAATCTCAGCAGGTAATTATGGTGGTAAATTGGGCAGCTATAAGATCTTCTTGAAGAAGTTAACTCCATCCCAAAAGTCGATATAAACTAAACCAGGGGATAGCCTTCTACGTTTCACTGACCTTGGCATACTCGCTTGAAGCGGTCAGGAGCGTGGTGCGTGGTGGTACGTGGAAACGGCAAACCATGTGGGGCTCTGTCCTGTTGATCCCGAAAAACCTGTAAGGGTTTATGCGAAAAACAAAGATAGTTATCAGTCATCATGTCGGCGGACGTGCCCTTGAAGACGCGGTTGAATTACTCTCTGATATCTGATACGGAAAAGAAAATATGCGAGATAAGAGCACTGATAATGCATTTGTGCCTGTTCTTCGCGTGGTTCAACCTCGCTAAACCCCACGATGCACTAAAAATCGAAATTGCGGAT
>JAGGRR010000178.1 GCA_021159465.1 Methanophagales archaeon | reverse complement strand
CCGCAGCGGCATACGAAAAGAAAATACCTTGTGATGCCGATGGAAATAACGAACTGACAAAGGAAGAGCTTGTTAATGCCATTCTTCCGTATATGCTCGATGAAGGCGATCTCAAATTGGACGATGTTGGAGATGCCGCATGGGTGTATGCATACTGGAATGGAAAACCGAAGGCGATTGTGGATTCTGCCGGTAGAACGGTAACATTATACAGACCACTGGAAAGAATAGCTGTGCTCAACTGGAATGCCCTTGAGGTGATGCGGTCGCTTAAACTGGAAAAAGAAAAGATAATCTGCGTATCAAAGAGTACGATCGGTAAGAAAAACTTCTTTCCTGAGTTCAAAGATAGTCCGAACGCAGGCAATGCATGGCGTCCTGATATTGAAAAGATTTTAGAGCTTGAGCCAGATGCAGTATTTATCTATGCAACACACTTTAAAACTTCCTGTGATGAAGTTCAAGAAAAACTTGAAGATGCCGGTATCACAGTGGTTCGTTTTGACTGCTTCAAGCCAGAAGATTATCTCGATGAGGTGAACAAACTGGGGTACATCATTGATAAAGAGAAAGAGGCTGAAGATTTCGTTGAATTCTATGAAGGATGCCTAGATAGTATTAAAGAGAAGGTGGAGAAGATTCCAGAGGATAAAAAAACCCGAGTCTACTTTGAAGGTTTCGGGAAGCCCTACAAGATCGGTGGAAAGGGCACTGCACTCCATCAAATTGTTGAGATGGCAGGAGGCAAGGATATCTTCGGCGATATTTCAGGTTATAAAGTTATGAACAAAGAAGAAGTGATGATGCGTGACCCTGAGGTTATAGTTAAGCAAGCACATACCAGAGGCAAGTATGGGTATAATGTGGACGACATAACATGGTTAAAGGATATATGGGATGAAATAAAGGGGCGCCCTGAGCTAGCGAACGTGTCAGCAGTGAAAAATAAAAGAGTGTACGTGATTATTAAAGAGCTCACGGGCGGAAAACATTTCATAGCTATAACATACATGGCAAAGTGGTTCCATCCAGAGCTTTTCGAGGACTTGGATCCAAAATCAATCCATCAGGAATATCTGACGAGATTCCAAGGATTGGACTACGATCTGGATGAGCACGGTGTGTTTGTGTATCATCCCGATGAGCATCCAGGAGGGAAGTAGGAGCATGCCTTTTTATCCTTTCTCCCCCCTCTTTCTTCTTTATTATTAAAGGTGAAATGAAAATCTCTTATCTATCCTTGTCGGGAAAAAGGTGCACTGTTCAGTTTTACGGTTGTAACTTCAGATGTAAAGCATGCTTTGCACTCGATAAGATGAACACATACACAGAAATAACTCCAGAGGGATTATTAACAGAAATCAAACAATTTAATATCGAAGAGGTTATGTTAGCCGGTGGAGAACCAACGATATACAAAAAAGAGCTTTTAGAGTTTATTAAATTGTCTGATATAAAAACAACCCTCTCTACCAATGGTTCTCTTTTGGATAGTGTCTTCGTAAGAGAAATGGAGAACGCGTGCCTGGATGAGATTCATATAGATCTAAAGGCGTTTACACCGGAATTACACGAGTGGTACACTGGAGAATCAAATGAAAGTGTTTTAAATGCAATAAAGCTGTTAAACAAAAGTAAACTTAATTTTGAAGTGATGACGGTCTTCATCCCGGGGATTGTTGAAAAAGAGGAGATAGAGAGAATAGCTAAGTTCCTATCAGGCATTGATGATAAAATAAAATATAAAATCATTAGATACGTTCCTGTTTGCAATGTATCAAGAAGACCAACGGAAGAAGAGATTAAAGAAGCGGTATCAATCGCCAAGAAATACCTCTGCACTGTAACATCCTCGCTGGAAGAACGCACACACCCATTAAAAAGCATTCGTTTGTATATTCCAAGTCAAGCGGAATCAACGCTAACCTGATGCCAATTGAAGAGATAGGGAAGACTACAGTATTATCTCATCTTGTTCTCTAACCAGGCTTATGATCTTCGTGTTCCTGGACATATTCATTGTACGCAGATTGCAAGCCCTACGGCAGGCATGGTTATGGCAGGAGAGATGTTCAGAGACGATTTATTTACTTCTAAGGAGGTTCTCCTCACTCTCTCCATCTTCATTGCCACGACGCTATTCATAATAACTTTTAATATCTTAACTGGCAGAGTGGCAATTATCCTCTACTTCTATTCACAACTAACCATCATGGAGAAACGCGAATGATACCCGGTGATGTATATTCTGTGCTGGTGAGCGCAGCAGAATTAGCACTGCATTTTTCTCAGTATGACCGTGCCATTTATGGTGTTAGGGGTTATTCTCGCGGAATTAATAGTTGCATTGAAGTTTGTGGATAAAATAGCCGTCATAGCGAGACCGCTCACAAATTTTGATCATTTAAGTGACGAATGCGGTACGGGTACGAGTTTTATAGCTGCTTTTGTATCCCCAACATCTGCCAATTCTATGCTTGCTGCATTTTACAACGATAAAATAATCGAGAAGAAGGAGTTATTCATCGCATCAATGATGACTTCTTTCCCCGTGATTGTGATGCACTGGCGTCCAATGCTCCCGATATTAATTCCATTGCAGGGTGTTACAGGAATACTCTATTATTTCCATATTAATGCTCGTAGGGTTGATAAAGACTTCGCTCATAATATTGGCTGGTAGATTTCTATTGGTTAAGAAGAATAGCAACTGCGGCAATACAAACATCCCAAAAGAAAAACGCCCGCCGTTAAAGACTGCTATAAAAGTGAGTTTACAAGCATCTAAGGGCACGATAAAGAGAATACTTATGATGACTATCCTAATAACATTTATTGTATTCATCTTACTCACAATTGGTGTTTTTGAGACTCTGGCATCTTATTTGAGCGGAATTGATACTTATTTCCCGATACCACCAGAGGACATAGGCATAATTGCGGCGTAATTCGGCAGCTTTATTGCTGGTGTAATCGTAACAGGTGATATGTTATCAACCGGCGTGCTTACAGGTAAAGGCTTCATCCTGACGCTCTTAGTTGGAGATGTACTCAAGGGTCTCCTAACAATGGTCAGGTTCTTGACACCATATTATGTTGGAATTTTGGTGAACAAAAACAGAGATAATAAAATGGCATTTTACTTCTCATTTTTAATATCATAAATATAAAGTTAAAAAATAATATTTTATAAAATAAAGTATGAAATAAAGTGAAGAGGTAAGATACGAAAGATGAAGATAACAGCAGTAATGTGGGGCAGTGATATGCCCCTTTTAATAGAGG
>JAGGRR010000177.1 GCA_021159465.1 Methanophagales archaeon | reverse complement strand
TCACCATATTCGTGCTGCAGTTCGTACCAGTGCGTGTGCATCCATTGGCTCGTCTTCGCATGATATATCAATGCTCAGATATGCAGCACGTGTATTGAAGTAAGGAGGACCTTTTCTTGAGAATATGGTCAGGACTTTACCGTTTTGACGTATTTGGACTCCTTCGCATGGTTCATGGCTCCTTATCAATGTCTTAACACCCATTATTCGTAGCCCATGCGCTGTAATATCCTTGCCAAACATCATGCCCACACCGCGCATGGAATCGAAGTAGCCGTTACCTTCTATCGGGTCGTTCCAGAGTATCTCAGCAAAGATAGGCGATGAGGGAGTGGCATATTCGATATCCTGGATAGAGGTCACATTTACCGGTATTCCACCATGCAACATCAGGTATTTACCTTCCACGAGTGCGCAATGTGGCAAACACTCCCATAGCTCCCTTATCTTGCTATATATTTCGGCACTTCCGGCACCGAATCGGCGATTGAATATGAGGGGCAGGTCGTGCGGCATGACTGGCAGGTTCGGGGGTCCCTCGTGATTGCCCCGGAGCATTATTATCCTGCTTCCATACTTAACTTTCAACTTCAAGGTCAGATAATAAACTTCTGCACTATTCGTACCACGGTCTCCGTAATCACCGAGGAACACAATTCTATCGGCATCCATCACTTCAGACCCACTTAATATATGAATGAGGCTTTCCACATCGCCATGTAAATCCCCTACAACAACTATGCGGTTCACAGTCTGTGGTGAGATGCGAACCATGCCACTTGCAGCTCTCAATTCCTTCTCATGCTTTAATATCTGCTTTGATGCTTCGATAAGTTGTAAGAAATCATCTGCGGATGCTCTAAACGCATCTCTCAGCCATCTCTCTTCTATCTTTATCTCCATCCCTCTTTTCACGATTATTTCGGCGAATGAAGAATGAAGAATGAATAATCTTGATATATATCTATAAAATTAGCTTAGTCAATTCAATCAATCGCTTGGGATTGCGCTTTATTAGTTCGAGCAGCAGAGCTCTGGTAGATAATTCCTTCAGATTTATGCCCTGTAGAGAATGGGCGAGTGTATTGAGGTCATCATCGGATAGCCGGAAGAAGAACTCTTTTGCTTTTAGTGCTGTCTCCAGCCGTTTTCCGAATTCGCTCCTGCATCTGTTATCGTATTCCTTGAGTCTATCCTCAGAGGTATCACCTTCATGTATCGCCTTCGCTATCACATCGCCCGCTATCTCCGCTGCCTGCAGTGCATACAGGATACCGCCTCCGGTGAGGGGGTTAACATGCCTTGCAGCATCACCGACCAGAACGAGCCCATCTGAGACACTCTTACGGAGCGGTCCACTTAGCGGTACGGCGCCATAAATCTCAGCCATTACTTCGCCGGCGGGGAACTTATCATGCACAAAAGCCCTGAGGTAATCTATTGCTCGGTGCTTATCCTTTGATACATCACCACCTATTCCAAGACCCACATTGGCACAATTTTCTCCTTTCGGGAATACCCAGGCATAACCCCTCGGTGCAACTTTCTCACCAAGAAAGAATTCAGAGAACTCCTCTTCTATTTCTATATCGCACATAAGGTATTCGGCACAGATACATAACTCAGAGGGCTTCAAATGTGTATTAATGCCTGCCCATCTGCCTATCTTTGATTCCACGCCGTCGGCACCGACGATGATGTCAGCATAGATGCGCGTATTTCCATCCATGTCGCGTACATATACGCCTTTTTTATGATTGCCATCCATGATGATGCCATAAGCTTCTGTCTTGACCCGTACCTCAGCACCTGCACTGGCTGCTTCGGTTGCAAGGGCTTTGTCAAACTCCTTACGGTCAAGCACATAGCCTACTTCTTCCATCTTAGAACCCGAGAGGGTGACCTTCGTGCCGTCCGGGCTGTATATGTTGGCGCCTTTAACTTCAGCACAAATCCATCTCCTGTCTGGCTGAATGTACCGCTCCACAGCGTTACTAACACCTTCGGCACAACACACAGGCACACCAATTTCCTGTTTTCGGTCGATTAGAAGGACTTCCAATCCCTGACTGGCTACGGTTCTCGCTGTTACACTGCCTGCAGGCCCTGCACCCACAACAACCACATCATATCTCTCCTCTTTCATCTCCTACTCATCCCCATCATCATCCCATTATTGCTTCTGTCTGTTTTATTTATCTGTTCAATCGTTGATGCGCCTCTGCGAGATGTCTCGCACTCAGAGCGCCTATAAGAGATATCTCTCCGGCAAGCACCGCAGCAGCGGTGATCTCTGCGAACTTCGCCGCATTTGCGCCCGGCGGGTTGCCCGAACCTTGTACACCAAGCATAGCCAGTGCTTCCTTTTGCGTGCCCAGAGCAGTCCCACCGCCCACCGTGCCCACCTGTAACGAAGGTATAGTAACAGAGCATAGAAGGTCTCCCTCAGTGGTGAGTTCGGTGGTGGTGAAGCCCTGTGAACCCTCAACCACATGAGCAGCATCCTGACCTGTGGCGATGAATAGCGCGGCGATGACGTTGGCAAACTGCGCATTGAACCCGTAAGAGGCAGCTAAGGCACTCCCTATCCAGCACTTTCGATATACCAGTTCAACCATCGCCTCTGGTGTGGTCTTCAATACCTCTGTTACCGCTTCACGGCTCAGTAGTGCTTCTGAAATTACCGTCTTACCCCTGCCCATGAGCAGGTTCAATGCCGAAGGTTTCTTATCCACGCACACATTACCGCTGAGCGATACATGCTCCAGTCCCAATTCGGACTCTAAAAACTTGATAACCGCATCAGTAGCGATTGTAGCCATATTCATGCCCATAGCATCACCGGTTTTATAAACGAACCGCATGAACAGGTTACGACCGATGAGCCAGCTCTGAATATCAGCCAGGGTTAAGAATCGTGAAGTTGATTCTGCTATCTCCTTCACCCTCGCACGGTTATGGTTTATAAATTCAAGAGCATCACGTGCATGAGCGATATTTCGTGCCTTTAATACCGGAGCACGTGCCATACCGTCATGCAAGATGAAAGAGAGGGCGCCACCTGACCTGTTTATTGCGGAACAACCCCTGTTGACAGATGCGACAAGAGCTCCTTCGGTCGTTGCGAGCGGGATATAGTAAGAGCCACTGGCATAGTCCCCTCTGACCTGAAGGGGACCAGCAACACCCATGGGTACCTGTGCAACGCCAATGAGATTCTCTATGTTCGCCTTCTCCGCTCTCTCAATGTCAAGTGAGAACTTACTTATATTGATTAACTTCTCACCGGTGAGGATTTCAAGAGCATGTCGCCTCAATTCCACCGCCATGCTACGCTCAACATACTTATCCAGCTCATGGAACTTCAATTCCCCTTTTACTATCTTATCAATCAGTTCTTGCTCTTCCATACCAGTTCACGCATCATGTCCCCCATTGTATATAGTCCGCACTCCTCTTTCGTGCTTATCCATTCGATGGCTTTTAATGCGCCCTGAGCGAAGGCTTCACGGCTGTTAGCCCTGTGTGTCAGCTCTAACCGTTCCCCTATGCCTGCAAACAATACTGTATGGTCACCAACGATGTCGCCTGCACGAACCGCATGTATACCAATCTCCTCCTCAGTTCTCTCACCGGTCATGCCCTGCCTGCCATAAACGAAGTGTTCTTCGCCTGTGCCTGTGTCCATGCCCATATAACGAGCGATGATCTCCGCTGCTTTCTTCGCTGTGCCACTTGGTGCATCCTTCTTATGCGCGTGATGCATCTCTATGACTTCCGCATGGTAGTGATAGGGTTGAAGAAGCTTCGCTGCCTCACCAACCAGCCGCCAGAAGATATTCACTCCGATGGAGAAGTTAGGTGAGATAATGGCAGGTACGGTATCCTTTATAGCTGCTTCAATCTCGTCAAACTGAGCATCAGAGAAGCCTGTAGTGCCAATAACCAGCTTGACTCTATTACGAGCAGCGACTTTTACGTTCTCTACCGCAGCATCGGCGTTCGTGAAATCAACGAGGACAAGAGGCTTTACTTCTTTCAGTACCTCATCCATCTCTGTCGGGCTCGATATCTCCACCCCTGGTGCAAGCTGAGTGCCAATACCCGCGTGGTCGAAGCCTGCTACTAACTCCATAGCCGGGTTAGCCACGATACTCTTCACCATCTGAGAGCCCATTCGCCCTCTTGCTCCTGCCACGGCAACACTTATTCTCATACTCATGGTAATATTAGATTATCTGTTGCTGTTATAGATTATAGATACTCTACCGTACCGTCAGGATATATCCTCGCAGACGCTTTACGGGCAGACCAGCACTGGAAGTTAATCGCAACCGGGAGACTTGTGATATGAGTATCAGCGGTTTTTATGTGGAGGTCAAGCGCTGTAGTTTTACCGCCCAGCCCCATAGGACCCACACCCAGGCTATTCACGGCATCCAACAGCTCACGCTCTATTCGCGCAATCTCTGCATCATGGTGTCGGGAGCCAACAGGGCGTAGTAACGCAGCCTTTGCGAGCCACATCGCCATATCTGCCGAGCCACCTATGCCAATACCGATGATTGTGGGCGGGCAGGGTTTACCCCCTGCACTGAGTACTGCATCTAGTACAAAATCCTTCAGCTCTCGCTCAAGCTCCTGCCCCTGACCCCGCACGGGCGTTAGCATTTTGAATTCACTCACGTTCTCAGAACCGCCGCCTTTCGGGAATGCAGTTATCTCAAGCCCCTCTATCTCCGTATCCGCAACTTCGTAATTCACATGCGGTATACCGTTGCCTGTGTTACCTTCTCCTTTCCTTGTTATTGGGTCCACCACGTTCGGTCGCAGGGGGATTGCCTCTGTTGCTTCCTTCACACCCGCTCTTATACCACGCTCGATATCCACAAGTGAGATATTATCACAATGACCGAGCCTAATAAAGAAGAGAGGAATGCCCGTATCCTGACATAAAGGTCTATGGAGTTCTTCTGCGAGTTTTACATTCTCAAGCATTGCCTTCAACTGCACTCTTGCTATCTCGTCCGTCTCCTCGTGGTATGCACGAGCTAATGCTTCTTTTACATCTCCCGGCAAGCTCGTTTCAGCCTTACTCAAGATTGTTACCGTTACTTCCTTTATCAATTCTTCGGTGATCATCAACCTGCAACTGCAACCATCAGTGCGTCTATGCATCTATTAATTCTAATCCACAACATATACATATTACATATTTTACTTATCCTCATTTGTTATAAATAGGCATAGAGACAAACAGGAGCAATGAGTATGAGCAATGGAAGAGAAAGAGAACAAAAGGGCTGAGACTAAGATATTAATAACAGACCATATCTCAGAGGAGGGTATAAGGAAGCTGCGTGAGTTTGGAGATGTAGAAATTCAGGTGGGAGTGAGCGAAGAGGAGTTAAAAGCTCGTATTGCGGGTTATGATGCCTTAATTGTACGCAGTGGTACGAAAGTGACGAGAGAGGTGATAGAAGCAGGTACCAAGTTGAAGGTGATAGGTCGAGCGGGAGTAGGAGTGGATAATATAGATGTTGACTCGGCGACGGAACGGGGGATAATGGTGGTGAATGCTCCGGGTGCAAATACGATATCGGCAGCGGAACATACCATAGGAATGCTGCTCAGCCTATCGAGGAAGATACCCGCTGCAAATCAATCGTTGAAATCAGGTGAATGGTCAAGGAAGAAGTATATGGGGGTAGAGGTGAACGGTAAGGTATTGGGCATAATAGGATTAGGACGAGTGGGCGGAGAAGTAGCGAAGAGGGCAAAAGGGCTTGGGATGCGAGTTGTCGCTTATGACCCTTTTATATCACAGGAGAAAGCAGGTGAGCTTGGTGTTTCACTCATGGGCTTCTCTGAAGTCCTATCTATTTCTGATTTCATCACAATTCACACACCATTGATGAAAGATACATATCATCTCATCGGTAAGGACGAGTTTGAAAAGATGAAAGAAGGTGTTAGGATTATTAATTGTGCTCGTGGCGGTATAATAGATGAGAATGCACTGGTAGAAGCGATAAAGAGTGGCAAAGTAGCAGGTGCTGCCCTTGATGTCTTTGAACAGGAACCACCACCTATGGATAGCGATTTACTCAAGCTTGATTCGGTTATAGTCACACCACATTTGGGCGCGTCAACGGAGGAGGCACAGAGAGCTGCTGCTATTGTCATTGCGGATGAGGTGATAAGAGCACTGGAGAATAAACCGGTGCGAAATGCAGTGAACATGATATACGTGGAAGAGGAGTTAATGGGCGTGATAAAGCCGTATCTGGTACTGGCGGAGAAGCTGGGGCGACTGAGTGCACAGCTCATGCCAAAGACCAGTCGAATAGAGGCGTTTAATGCTTCGTACGAGGGTGAGCTAGGGGTAGCGAGCATGGATACGAGGTTAATTACCGGAGCGATGTTGAAGAGTTTTCTATCGTGGTTCACCGATGGGGTGAATTATGTGAACGCATGGGCGATAGCGAGGAAATTTGGGATAAAAGTTACAGAGAGCAAGAGCGAGGAGGTTGAGAACTTCTCATCAATGATCACACTGACACTGAGAACACGTGGTGATGCCGGAGGTGGACTAAGCAAGACAGTTTCAGGTACGCTATTTGGTAAAGGGGACATCAGGATAGTGGGATTGGATAACTATCGCATAGATGCTTCCCCCTCTGGCTTCATGCTCATCTGTTCCTTTATTGATAAGCCGAGAGTGATAGGACCTGTTTGCACTATCCTGGGTGACCACAATATAAATATCGCGGGTATGCAGGTTGGACGTGAGAAGGTAGGAGGCAAAGCGGTCATGGTACTAAATGTGGACAGCAGCGTCGGTATAGAGCCGATAGAAGAGATAAAGAAGGTACCTAATATCATAGATGTGAAATTGGTAAGGCTGTAGCAGTTGTAACATTCATCATTCATTTCTTCAATCGTCTCGTCAGGAACTTCTCGAACTCTATTATGAAGAACATCGGAAGTGCCACTAAAATCATAAGAATCCACCACCCGGCAGGTAATGGCATAGTTCTAAACGGGTTAATGCCGAGTAATGGTAGGGCATAGATTATTGTAAGTTGCAGTCCGAGTGCTACTGCGACACCGATGATGACCCATTTGTTTGAGAACGGACTGAAACTGAATGCCGATTCGGTTATTGACCGTGCAGTGAAGAGGTAGCAGATATGAACCAGCATTATAGTAGTGAATGCCGCGGTTTGCGCCCGCGTCAGTTCCATAGGGGAACCAGCGTGTATGCCATAGTAATAATATATCGCGAATCCAGCAAGTGCCATTACCAGTGATACAATCCCAACCTTCTTGAAGAAAGGGCTATCAGTTAGTCGCTCCTCAGGGCTGCGGGGCGGTCTTTCGAGCAGTCCCTTCTCCTTTGGCTCCTTGATAAGGGGCAGTGCGAGCACCACGGCATCCACCAGATTTATCCACAGGATTTGCACAGGCTCGAGTGGTAGCCTGCCTCCGGAGAGAGGATTGAATAGTGGTATGAACGGTGCCAGCAGTATAGCGCCCAATATCAGCATGGTTTGACCCCCATTTGTGGGAAGTGTGTAAAGAATGACCTTCCGAATGTTCTCAAAGATATGTCTACCCTCCTCCACCGCAGCAACGATGCTGGCGAAGTTATCATCGGTAAGAATAATATCGGCAGCCTCTTTGCTCACTTCGGTCCCTGTTATTCCCATTGCTATCCCAATATCAGCAGCTTTCAATGCTGGTGCATCGTTCACGCCATCGCCCGTGGCGGCGATAACATGCCCCCTCCTGCGTAACTGCTCGATTATTCTGAACTTATGTTCCGGTGCAGCACGAGCATAGACCGAGACATTATCTACAACTTCGTATAATTGGTCATCACTCATCCTTGATAGCTCCTCGCCAGTCAGCACGTCATCCGTGTTTATTCCTAACTGTCGTGCAATCGCTCTTGCAGTCTGCTCATGGTCTCCGGTGACCATTACTACTCTGATTCCCGCCCGCGTGCATCGCTGTATAGCCCATATTGCTTCCTCCCTGGGCGGGTCCATCATCCCCTGGAGACCAAGGAACGTCATGTCAACCATATCCTCGGGGTTGAGCGTATGCTTATCTTTCGACACGGGCTTATATGCCATAGCCAGAACTCGCAGAGCTTCTCCTGCCATCTCTTCTGCTTTAGCCAGTATCTCTTTCTTCTCCTCCTCCCGTAGAGGTCTGTTGGTGCCGTTTACCATCTGTTTTCGGCACATCTTTAATATTCGCTCCGGCGAGCCCTTCACATAGATCACATTATCCTTATCCTTACCCTTATCCGTGATACCTTCGTGTAGAGTTGCCATGTACTGCTGTTCAGCCATAAAAGGTATCTCGTCGAGTTGTGTGAAGCGTGTGGATGTGGATGTGGTAATACCGGCTTTGATTGCAGAGACAAGCAAAGCAGCTTCTGTGGGGTCACCTATGATATCATAACCTCCTTCTTCATTCATAACGAGCGAGGCGCTATTACAAAGGAAACCAGCTCTTAAAGTCTCTATCAGCTCTTTACTACCCTGTTCCGGGTTAATCACTCTATTATCAAGAATGAACTCGCCCGAAGGTTCATAGCCCACACCGCTCACCCTGTACTCTTTCCCACCACTATATATCCTTGATACGGTCATCTGATTCATTGTGAGAGTCCCTGTTTTATCGGTGCAGATAACAGTAGTGCAGCCGAGGGTTTCTGCGGCAGGTAATCGTTTTATAAGCGCGTTTCTATGTGCCATCGCGGTTACACCGAAGGCTAAGTTTATGGTCATTATAGCAGGTAGCCCCTCAGGTATCGCAGCAACCGCTAAGGATACCGATGCAAGAAAGGAATACACAATTGGAAACCCTAATAATACACCCAGTAAAAAAGCAATAGCTGCTATTATTACGATTGCAATGACCAACAAGCGTGTGAAGTCCGCCATCTTCTGCATTAATGGGGTGGTGATCTTTCGTGTCTCCTTCATAAGTTTCGCGATTCGCCCTATCTCCGTATGTTCCCCAGTTGCCACTACTATGCCACGTCCAGAACCCCGTGTGATGAATGTACCACTGAAAGCGATACAACGCTGATCGGCAGGAGCTACATCTGCCTTAGGGATTGGTGCAACATCCTTTACTACTGGAACTGATTCACCCGTGAGTGTGGCTTCATCAGCACTCATGTTCTTTGTGTAGAACAGTCGCAAATCCGCGGGCACTCTGGCTCCCTCTTCTAATAGAACTACATCACCAGGAACCAATTCACGTGCAGGTATATTCTTCTTATTGCCGTCTCTGAGCACGGTGCACTCAGGCGTCATCATCCCTTTCAGCGCTTCCACCGAACCCTCTGCCTTTCCCTCCTGAACGAAACCTATTATAGTATTAGCTAAGACCACAGCAAGAATAACCGCAGTATCTATCCACATATTCCAGATGCCGGTAATGATAGCAGCAGCGAGCAGGATGTAGATCAAAGCGCTGTGGAACTGCATAATAAACCGTGCGAGTATGCTTCGCTTCTTAAATTTCAACTCGTTATAACCGTATATCTCGAGCCTTGCTTTTGACTCACTGGTGCTGAGTCCGTCAGGGCGTGATCCAAGCGCTTCAAAAACCTCGTCCACAGGCAGTTGATACCATCGCTTCTCTTTAGCTTTATAATTATAATCTTGCATTGAAGTGATCATAGTGGATTACTAAAAGTAAAGTTAAGTGTCTCAGATTAGAATGATAAAAACCTTTCTTTCAAAAAGAAAGCTTTACCAAAGAAATATTATACTTGTATACTTTACAATACAATAAAAAGAAGTGAGCGTTATATATAACAGGATAACAGGAGTTTCTGGGCTTATTTCCCCTTCACGTTCTCTAATTTGTAATCTCCGTGTTCATCCACCT
>JAGGRR010000176.1 GCA_021159465.1 Methanophagales archaeon | reverse complement strand
GTATTGCTAAACACATGTTTCAAAAAAACCTCGTTTCTTTGACCAAACTTTCCTTGTGAGAAAGTTTGTTTAAATGCCCCACCACAACATTTTGTCCGATTGAAATCCCCTCATCACCATTAGGTATCCTATCATGAGTTAAAAACATTAACCCTTTCTCTTTTACCAGCTCTTCAGTCATTCTAACAATTGGGATATCATACGAGACACCACCCGTTATTCCGATATATGGAATGTCATTGCTGACGCAGGTATCCGCTGCAATCTCCACCAATTCAATTGAATATTCTTCCGTCAGTTTTTTACCATATCTCCTCGTTGAATACCGTGGATGCATGTCTGCCCCAATCGCATCAATTTCATCCATCCTCAGACCTAAAAGCCCCATCATTTGCTCCTTGCTCGATGCCAAGAATTCCAATGTTGGATAATGAAATGTATTCCCAATGTATTGACTTGGATAAAGATTGTTATTCTTTTGAGATGCTGAATGAGACATTTTCTCCCGCACCAAGGGACAAAACTCTATCCTTATACGGAACTTTCATACCAGCTGGAATAAAATCTCTGGATTTCCTCAAGAAAAAAAATTACCACCCTAACAGCGAACAACAGAGTCATCAATCCTGTTCACTATCTTTCGATTGTGTAAAAGGAAATAATCGGCTTTAAGAAG
Source organism: Methanophagales archaeon (assembly GCA_021159465.1). NCBI lineage: Archaea > Methanobacteriati > Methanobacteriota > Methanomicrobia > Candidatus Methanophagales > Candidatus Methanophagales archaeon. The sequence goes on along the minus strand of JAGGRR010000176.1, from coordinate 23,518 downwards.
GAAAGCATCCTCATTGCGAATGACCATCGGCTCTCCTGGAACATTTGCCGAAGTCATTATAATTCCGTCTGAGTCCAGATAATAGAACAGAACATAATTAAATCCTGAATATGGTAAATATATACCGGTATTTCCTAATCCCGGCGAAATATCGTCTAAATCATTCAGGGATGGGTTCTTATCCAAAAGCACAATAGGACGGTGTGCAGATGTCACCAATTTTTCTTCTCCTTCTTTTAGCTCTGCGTATTTCTTTACCGCACCCAAATTCCTGAACATTACTGCGAAGGGTTTGGCTTGTCTTCCATACAGCTTCCCCAGCCTATTTGCCTGGTCAAATTTGCATATAATGTGCATCCCTCCCCAGCTCTTTGCTATCCCTATCGCCCATTCGTCAATTAGCCGTGCAAAACTCTTTATTGGGTCCCTTTCCTCCACTATTTCCTTATCTCTCCCATAAAGCATGTATTTCGGACCGCATCATGGACAGGAAATTGTTTGTGCATGAAATCTTCTGTCCATATGATTTGTATATTCAGCGAGGCAATCCTCACACATTCCTCACATATTGCAGTATCCACAGGGGTAACAGAAGTCTTTTCACCCTCTGAGCTAATTATTATTTCGAAATCCTCATACCCGTTAATAGGCTCATCTTTTAACTCTATTTCATCAATTGACGCAATAGAAGGCAGCTCTTTCATTACAGAAAAACACAAACACCACGACCCTTTTTTAAAACCCGAGGGCATATTTTTAAACTCATGGAGATGGAGTTGGAAATGAAGCAAAAGAAAGCCTTTTTAGATGTCACCGTCAGTTTATGCCCTTATTGTGGAGCGCCATATGCAGATGCAAGCTGGTACGCCTTAGAATTAGGCAGTGATGTCGAATGTGGGGTATGTGGAAGGGCCTGGAACCCAAAAGCGTCAAAGGTGGATAGGATTTTACTCGAGTTCCTGTTAGACGAGAATGGAAAAGTCATAGAGGTGAAGAAGAAAAAGCGAATAGAACTATAACCATGAGTTATTCACTAACTCAGTCCACCCACTTTTTAAAGAAAAACTCTTATATAACCAGAAACTCAACTCTCATTACAATTACAGCTTGTAAGCGATAAATAATTATAATGGATATAGAGGGTTTTGTGAAGAGGAAGCTGAGAGAAGGCAGGGATGACGCAGTTATAATTGCGGAATTGCGCAATCGCATAAAGGAAATTAAGCCGGGTATACATCCAGACTCGCTGGACAGGCTTTCGAAAGCCGTACTTGAGGAAGCTAAGAGGACATTGCAGATAGATGACGAACTGCTTGGTGCAATTGAGTCAGGCGTGCACATGGGTGAGTTCGGTGTCGGGTCGCGTGGTGCAGGTGATTTTTACGTCCATGAGAAGATAGGAGAGTTGATAGGCGTAACAGACGCAGTGGTTGATTCATCCGCTTTGAGCGATTCTGGCGTGGTACAGGTACCCGCATCGGGACAACATAGATTCATCGTCGTTACTGTTGATGGCATGCATTCGAGATTGAGCGATTTCCCGTTCATTGCAGGCTTTCATGTAGCACGTGCAGCTCTTCGTGATGTGTATGTCATGGGCGCTTCGCCTGTTGCCCTGTTCTCCGATATTCACGTGGCAGATGATGGCGATGTTGGTAAGATATTTGACCATATTGCTGGTATCACTGCCGTCTCCGATGCCACTGGCGTGCCACTCATAACGGGCTCGACATTGAGGATAGGTGGCGATGTGGTAATAGGAGAGCGTATGACGGGCTGCGTTGGCGCTGTTGGAGTTGCCAGCGAGGTTGTGACGCGAGCGGATGCGAAGGAAGGGGACGTGATATTGATGAGTGAGGGCGCAGGTGGAGGTACAATATCAACTGCGGCACTGTATAACGGCGAGTATGAAGTGGTAAAAGAGACGCTGAATGTGAAATTCTTAGTGGCATGTAAGGCACTCATCGAGGCTGGTATAACACGTAGAATCCATGTAATGACAGATGTCACCAATGGTGGAATCAGAGGTGATGCACATGAGATTGCGAAGGTGTCATCGGTGAAACTGGTATTCAATGAAGCGAGAATCAGGGCTCTGGTGAATACTAAGGTTCTTGAGATGCTTGAGCGGTACGGAATTGATTATCTGGGTGTATCTCTGGATGCGCTCCTTGTTATATGCCCTGAGGATGTAGCAAATGAGATAAAAGCGATTGCAGCAGATAATGATGTCAGAATGGACGAGATTGGCAGAGTGGAGTCAGGCGAAGGTGCAGAACTCGTTATAGATGGTGAAATCAGGGATTTCACACCCAAATTCCGTGAATCTGCATATACGCCGGTGAAGCAAGCAGTGGGCGAGGCTGTATCGAGAGAGGCTTTTGAAGCAATGAAGCGGAAAGTGGACTCCGCAGTTGAGAAGGCGCTATATAAACGTGACCGGATGAAGGCGATATTAAGAGGTAGAGATAGAGGCGAAGGCAGGTGATAAGATAAGAGATGGGCTTCAAACATTCATTTATTGGCTGGGTGGAACTATCAGGTTTTCCAAAATTCACAACCACTATGATACCTTTTATCATGGGTTCTGTCCTGGCATGGAGTGAATATCAATATCCCGTTCCCTATATTAACCTGCCTGTGCTCGTGTGCTCGCTCATTGCCGTATTTTTACTCACCGATTTCTGCTTCGTACTCAATGCTTGCAGTGTATATACCGATTTGAAGAGTAAGGATAAGAGTAAGGGTAAGGGTAAAGGGCTCCAATTCCACGTTAAGACTATCGGTAGTGGCAGTGCGAGCTCATTGCATTCCACCGCGGTCAGTGGACGCTTCAACGCGCTTGAGTCCGGACTGATATCAGTGAAGCAGGCAGTTAGGGGTGCATATATGTGCCTGGTGGCTGCTATACCACTGAGTCTAATCCTGAGGTATGCTCTTCACACCGGTGTGCTAACCCTGCCGCTTGGAGTTCTCGGTATCATTGTTGCATACTCATACTCGCGGGGACCCCGCCTCTCTTATATCGGCTGGGGTGAACTGGCACTAACTGTCGGCGTTGGCTGGCTGACGGTATTCAGTGGTTATTACCTCCAGGCGGGTCATGTGAGCTGGCTTCCCACAATAGTAGCTCTACCATGGATGATAGATGTATTCAAGTTGAAATTGACACGGGAACTGCCGGATTTTGAATGTGATGCCTCGATAGGGCGCAGGACTCTCGCAGTTCGACTGGGTAAGCGTAAAACTATCGCCCTTTATCTGCCGTTGACTATATGCTCATGGGTTTCGTTCATACCACTCTTATGGCTCAATATCCCCTATTACGGGCTTATGCTTCTTATACTGCCTGCATTATACACGGCAAAGAGTTTAAGAGTGGTGCGCCATAAAAGGGACCTGAAGGACGAGGAACTCAATGCGCTGACAAAAAATGCATTCACCGGTATGATTCTCATTCCTGTTGCCCTCACCGGCATCTTTGGCATGAAGATACTATTAAATTTGCTGGCGTATTCATAATAACAATAAAAGAGTAATGGTGAACAAGATAGAGGAGCCACGCATAGGTGTCTATATCTGTCATTGTGGTGTGAATATAGCAGCGACGGTGGATGTAGCCGATGTAGCCGATTTTGCTGTTGGATTACCCGGGGTGGTCGTTGCAAGGCATTACCAGTACATGTGCTCCGATCCTGGTCAGGAATTGATAAAGAGTGATATAAAGGAGTTCGGATTGAATAGAGTGGTTGTTGCTTCTTGCTCGCCCCGGATGCACGAGCCTACATTCAGGAAGGCATGTGAAGATGCAGGTATGAACCCATATTGCTTCGAGATGGCGAATATAAGAGAGCAATGTGCCTGGGTTCATGTCGATGTTAGAAGTGCTACAGATAAGGCGAAAGACCTGGTGGCATCGGCTGTGAGCAAAGTGGCATTGCTGGCTCCGTTAGAACGGAAGAAGGTCGGCGTTATACCCAGAACGCTGGTGATTGGTGGCGGTATATCGGGTATCTATGCCGCTCTTGAAGTTGCGGATAAGGGATTTGAGACCTATTTAGTGGAGCGAGAGCCTTCTATCGGTGGGCACATGGCTCAACTTGACAAGACTTTCCCCACCCTCGATTGCTCTTCCTGCATACTCACGCCTAAGATGGTAGAAGTCGCACGTCACAAGAATATTCACCTGCTCACTTATTCAGAGGTAGAGGAGGTAAACGGTTATATAGGTAATTACCGGGTGAAGATAAGGAATAAGCCCAGATATGTGGACGAGCATAAATGCACAGGTTGTGGTGAATGCGCATCTGCATGCAGGCTTCGTGGTCGAATTGCCGCTGAATTTGAGATGGGGTTAGCGAAGCGAAGTGCAATTTACATTCCCTTCCCTCAGGCTGTGCCTGCAGTATATACAGTAGATGCAGAAGAATGCTTATACATAACGAAGGGTAAATGTGGTAAATCGCCAGCATGTGTGGATGCATGCCCCGCTGACGCAATTGACTTCTCACAGAAGGAGCGGGAGATGGAGATAGAAGTGGGAACCATCATAGTTGCTACGGGCTACGAGTTGCTCGATGTCTCTCAACTGCCGGAATATGGGTATAAATATGAGGAAGTCCTGACTGGCTTGGAATTTGAACGGCTTTCGGTCGCTTCAGGTCCCACAGGCGGCAAGATAGTGATAAATGGTAAAGAACCGAAAGAAGTGGTCTTCATATCCTGTGTGGGCTCTCGCGAGCGAGAGCGAGAGAAAGAGTCTGAGCTTGAGCCACGAATTGGGACTCCATACTGCTCTCGTGTATGCTGCATGTACATAGCGAAGCAGGCGCACCTGGTAAGGGAGAAGATTCCCGATGCGCGGGTACGGGTGCTATACAACGACGTGAGAGCGTTTGGCAAGGGTTTTGAGGAGTTTTACAACCGTGTTAGGGAAGAGGGTGTGGAGTATATAAGGAAAGAACTTGAAGAGCCGGTGACAGTGGTGAAAGAGAAAGAGAAAGCGGGAGAAAGCGGTGTGGTGGTAAGAACAAGGAGTAGCGACGGTAGAACAATAGAAATAAAAGCGGATCTGGTGGTTCTTGCTACTGCCATCGTCCCAGCTAAGAGAACTGAAGAACTCGTAAGGATACTGAAGCTCACGAGGAGTGGAGATGGCTTCTTCATGGAGGCGCATCCAAAACTCCGACCCCTCGATACGTTCACAGACGGCATCTTCATCGCGGGCTGCTGTCAATCGCCAAAGGATATCCCTGATAGTGTTGCGCAGGCAGTTGGTGCAGCGATGAGGGCTTCGATACCGCTGATGCAGGGTGAGGTGGAGATAGAACCACTTGTGGCTGAGGTAGACGTGAGCCTGTGCACTGGCTGTGGGATATGTGAAGAGATATGCCCCTTTGGAGCCTTAAAGCTCGATAAGGACAGGGGCACGATGAGTGTGAACGAGGTTGTGTGTAAGGGATGCGGTTCTTGCAATGCGATATGCCCATCAGGTGCGATTTCTATAAAGCATTTCAGAGATAAGCAGATATATGCACAGATAGAAGCAATTAGCCGCTGATAGTAGTGATTATGCTTTTTCCCTTCACTAAGCATATCCAAAAATTGGGGAACGAACTTTTATAAAGGAAAGTAACAATTTGAAATTTAAAAATAAAATGAATAACTTTATTCGTAAGAAAGACATAGAAAATTTAGAACAGAAAGTTCATGAGTTATTAATTGAACAACGAAGAACCAGAAGTGAAATTAGCGAGAGGATAAACGGCAGTACTTCGCAGATTATCGCGGTAATATTTTCAGAAAGTAGAAAAATCCGGCAAGAAATTGGATATCAAACTCTGATGCTAAAGATATTAGAGGACAATCTAAGCGAAATACAATTTGATGAAGAAGCAGGAACAGGAACAGAAACAGAAACAGGGATTTCTTCCAGGATCGAAGTAAGTATTGGGGCAGAGATTTTCAGAACTGGAGCAAAGTGGGTTTTGGATATTGGCGTTACTAAAAATATGAATCATTAAATAGAGGAAAATGGATGAAGACCAGGTTGCCAGGAGTGCGCAACTGGCATTGCTTCTTGAAGTCTCCGCGTATCCAAAACCCGGTAACGTAGACCGGACACATGACTTCATAGATACGAGTTACGAGCAATTTCTCGCTTCTTCGGTCGCGGTTTACCCCGTGCTCAGGGAAGCGGCAATGCGAAAGGGGCGGGGAGTGGGTAAACTGATAAGGAAGGGAGTGGAGGAGAGCGTGAAGTGGCAGCATGGTGGGAACACGCACTTTGGTGCGCTACTCTTATTGATACCTTTAGCAATGGCTGCGGGTGCTTCTGATAGCTGCGCCACCCCTGTATTGAAGTATAGAGCAAGTGAGATCATGCGGAACACCGATGTGGAAGATGCAATAGAATTATACAGGGCATTCCCGGTGGCGAAAGTGAGAGTGAGGAGGGATGTAGCAGAGCTTGATGTGATGAACGAAGCGTCATTAGAAGAGATAAGAAATAAGCAGCTATCCCTCTTTGATATACTCACCATTTCTGCCCCTTATGATCTGATATCGCGGGAATTGGTTGGCGGATTTGAGAAAACCTTCAGGTATGCCGCGCTGATAGCTGATTTTATCCGCGATAAGCCCCTAAATGAGGCGATAACACATGCTTATCTTAATCTGCTGGCAGAAGAGGAGGATACCTTCGTCAAAATGAAGTTTGGAGCTGAGAAGAGCAGATACGTAAAGGAACGAGCGAAGGGTATTGTTGATAGGGGATACAGGCGCGAGGAGCTGGAGGAATTTGACCATGAGCTGATAATAGCGGGGATAAACCCCGGCTCTTCCGCTGATCTGATCGTAGCAGCATTATTCATCGCCATTCTGCAGGGGTTGAAGGTTTAGAATATTAAACTTTAATAATATAATAAGCCTCCGAAAATTCTTCTTTTGATAGCTTTTTATTTTTATCTTACTATATTAATTATAACAGTTAGACTGTAAATGTAGAAATTGCAAAAGAATGCAATGGTAAAAGAAGATAAGGAGAAAGAAGAAAGGAATTTAGAGGAGGGTTATAAGATGCATGATATAGATACAACGAAATATGTAGTTCACGCTAACATCACAGCTGACGGTTTTGTTGAGAAATCAGATGTGGTGGGTGCAATATTTGGACAGACAGAGGGGCTATTGGGCGAAGAGTTGGACCTGAGAGATCTGCAGAAGAGCAGTCGGATAGGGAGAATAGAGGTAAATATCCATTCTAAGGGTGGTAAATCATCTGGAGAAATCCTTATCCCTTCAGGTCTGGACAAGGTAGAAACCGCGATACTTGCCGCTTCACTCGAGACCATAGACCGTGTGGGACCCTGTGTAGCACATGTAGAAGTGACGAAAGTAGAGGATATCAGAGCGGCGAAGAGAAAGCGGATAACCGAGCGAGCGAAAGAGATAATGCGTGAGGTCATCGAGAAGAATATAGATAGTGACATGATGGTGAATGAAGTGAAGCAGGCAGTTCGGATGGAGGAGATAACAACTTATAAAGGCTTGCCTGCGGGACCGAACATAGAGGATTCTGATGCCATTATAATTGTTGAAGGTAGAGCGGATGTACTGAATTTGCTTAAATATGGTATCAAAAATGCAATAGCAGTGGAAGGGACGAATATACCACCTGTGATATCGAAGTTGAGCAAGAGGAAAGCGGTAACGGCTTTCTTCGATGGCGATAGAGGTGGTGAGCTCATTCTCAAGGAGCTATTACAGGTAGCAGATGTTGATTATGTCGCTATATCCCCGGAGGGTAGAAGTGTAGAGGATATGACATACAAGGAGATATCAAAAGCGTTACATAATAAAACACCAGTTGAGCAGTTGAATCACATTAGAGAGAAGAAAACGGGTCAGCCACAGGAGCAGGAGCCGGCGAAGGTGATACAGCGAAAAAAGACCCGGGAGGGAGACAAGATGGTGGATTATTTCAAATCGCATCTGCAGGAGCTTGAAGGCACATTTAAGGCACGATTCCTGGATCAGGATAGGAATATACTGAAAGAAACGACGGTAAGGGACCTTGCAAAGGAGTTGAAGGATACAAGCGAGAATGCAAAGAGTGTTGTATTTGACGGTGTGATAACACAGAGGATAGTGGACCTTGCGAAGGAGAGGGACCTGGATTATGTAGTGGGAATAAAAATAGGGGATGTGGTAAAAATGCCCACATCACTTAAAGTTCTCACGCCAGATTCTATCTAATATACCCCAGTTCCTCTTCTCTTCGCTTTGGTATCTGCGCCTGCTCCATCTCCTTCAACCGCTCAACCACTCTTTCCATCTCTTCCGCGCGGTCTTCAAGAGCTTGCATGTCTATTTCAAGGTCTAATGCCTGACAGAGAATTTTTAGCACCGCCTGAGCGCTCTTTGGGTCCACAAGATAACCGGATGTGAGTCCGAGCAAGCATACAGCCGGGAAACCTCTCATCTTACCAAGACCCAGGAGAAGTCCAGAAGCGCCAACAATGCTACCTCCTGGCTCCTCTTCTCTAAATTCCACACCGTATCTCTTCATCTCCTCTACCAGTTCAGGCTCATTCGCTGCTCCCAGTACCACCTGACGCTCCACCAGTTGACCTATTCCATATCCCCCCAGCGTATATATACGGGATACAGCATACTGCTGCGCGAGCTCAAGCAGCCGTTCGGCAATGAGATAATGTCCCTCGTTCGTAACACTTTGCTGGTCACCGGTGAGGATCAGCAGGTTATGCTTCCCTGATTTGCACGCATATATCTCATTCTTGCACAGACGAACGGTACCATCGTTATTTACGAGCACCTGTGGTGGGAAATGCCATGAATATATCTCAATGATGAGCTCGGCATGCAACTCATGGATTATATGCTCAGCCACCAATTTACCCACATTTCCTACACCCGGGAGCCCCTCTATTAATATCGGCTCCTTCATCTTCACCCTCTTCAGTTCATGCACTTCTATCTCTTCCATATCGCATCATCCTCCTATATTTACCATACGGATCCTTGGGGGAGAACCTGGGAGGCAATGGGTTCCTCGTCGGAACACCACACCTCGCACATACCTCTTTCAATGTGTATTCCCCACATATATCACATTTCCTTATCCTTGATTTCATTATTTAAATAAGAAAACCTTCATAGAGTAAAACTTCTTTTATGATGTAAATTATTATCAACAGATATTAAACTTGATACGATATAACTCATCCCCTAACCACCCTATATAACGCAGCCCCTTCCTGCTCTCATTCTGTGCAAGCGCACTCAACCATTCTGGAGGTATCGCCTCTTCACCGTAATAAGCACCGCTTATCGCGCCTGTCATTGCCCCTATGGTGTCGGTATCCCCTCCCAAACTAACTGCATAGATAACAGAATCAGAGAAGGTATGGAAACGTAAAAATGAGTAAATAGCTGTGGGAACAGAATTAAATGCTGCTTCTCCATTGCCCAATTCCTCTATCAACAATTCTCTATCCGCATCCATGAGCTGTTCTATCTTTGATATCTTATCCCTGTATATCCCTTCCTTTATTCGCGCTCCAAGATAGGTTAACATCCCCTCTCTCTGCCCACAAAGTGCAAGAGCGACGGAATAAGCCTGGATAGCTGCACCTTCTTTACCAAGCACATGGGAATGTGTTATATGGCTTGCTTTATATGCTATATCCCATAGCGTATCTACATCATCATGATAAAATAGCCCGATGGGCGCGATTCGCATCGCGGCTCCATTACCATACGAGCCTTTTCCATAGAATACCCTCTTTGATGCCTCTTCCCAACTCACTCCTGCTGCGAGTAGTTCAAAAACCACCCTTGTTCCAGGTCCGTAATGTCTCCAGGCATGATAATTCTGTATGAACTTACGCGCCATATCAGCACCATCAAAGCCCCCCCTCTCTATCAATGATTCCGCAACCCCTATCATCATCTCTGTATCATCAGTATAGTGCCCCGATTTCAACTCCCAACCGTTCTCATAAGCCAAACTGACCTCTTCCATTGTACAGCCCTCTACCGGTGCGCCCAATGCGTCTCCCACAGCACTACCTATCAGCGCACCCCTGAATTTTGACCTCAATATCTCTTTCATTCTGAAAAATCCTCTCCATCAAAAATTCATTTGCCATGCAGATAGAAATTTCAACGCTCATTCATTCCCACCTGATTTATAATTGTTATAAGGGGAATTATATTTATTATAAGGGAAACATATATATGTTACGCGGGAATGGGTATAGTAAGAGCGATTGGATATAATGGGTTAGAGGGGGGAATGCCCGGGGTGAATAGGAGATGACAAATAGGATAAGGAACTGTCCTGAATGCGGGTCAAAGAACGTGGTGTCAGATTCAAGGCATGCAGAGCTTTATTGTGCCGATTGTGGCATGGTAATAGCGGAGAATCTTGTAGATATAGGACCAGAGTGGCGTGCTTTCGATGCCGAGCAAGCTTCCAGGCGAACAAGAACGGGTCCTGGTATGAGCTACCGGATACATGATAAGGGGTTGAGCACGCCAACGCCAGTAATGCCTCCGGGGATAAGACGCGTGCGTTGGGTGAATATAGATAGTAACGAGAAGACTCTCACATTTGCACTCGTTGAGATTGATAGAATGGCTTGTGCACTTAAGTTGCCAGCGAATATCAGAGAGGCTACTTCTGTTTTATACAGGAGAGCGGCAAAGGAGAAGTTGATAAAAGGGCGGAGTATAGAAGAGCTGGTATCTGCTATGCTATACATCGTTTGCAGGCAATACAACGTTCCAAGAACATTGAAAGAGATAGCAGAAGTCTCGAGGAGTCCATTGAAGAAGATAAGAAGAGCTTATATCTTCCTGTTACGGAAATTGGAGATTAAGCTTGCACCTGCTGACCCTTCACTCTTTATACCAAGATTCTGTTCCGAGCTTGGATTGAGTCCTGCAATCAGAGAGAGAGCAATCGATATAATAAAGAAAGATAAGGGTGTAGAGATTGCGACGAAAGGTTGGGGACCTATAGGGACAGCGGCAGCAGCAATTTATATCGCCGCCATTCTCGGTGGTGAATATCGCACTGAGAAGGAGATAGCCCATGCTATGGGCACGACTGAGATTACTATAAGGAACAGATACAAGGAGCTGGGGAAGCGATTGGACTTGAAGATAGATGGTACTTCCTCGCGAGAAGGGAAGGGGGAAGTATGCGCGATGGAGTCCCTTTAACCAAATAAGTGAAGATTTTTTTAAAGAACGTTATATACTTTTTATTGTGCGGGCTAGCCTGGAGGGTTCGGCGTCCTCTGCCACTCGAAAACGCCGATATGCGAGAGGCGAAGCTCGAGGGAGGCACTCTGGTCGTCAGTTCCAGCTCGATGCACTACGATGAGACATCGTCCTGCGGGGTCGTCGGTGATATGGTGGCAAACCGGAGGGTTCGTTGCCATATCTTTGTCATGGATACCGGTTTAGGCCCGGAAGGGAGCAGACTCACCATGAACGTTCGGCGCTCGCAGGGCAGCGATGCGGAGGAAGGTATCGAGGGTCTGGCTGACGGCAAGGGTGACAACCGAGAGCGTGCCCGCACAAAACTGTTGTAGTCAACCAAATAGCCCCTTCTTATGTAACTATCTTATCAACCTTATCCAGTGCAATAGCGCGTCTTATCTCCAGTGCGAGCCGTCTACCTGAGCTCATATTAGTCCTGAACAGTGCATTGCCATATGGATGCCCACTATACATGTGTATATTCGTCCCCCCACCTATTCGGGTAGCGATATCATAGACCCAGAAATCCATATTCTCATCTACAATCGTCTGCAAGCAGAAAGGACCTATTATACCTGCGGAATACTCCTCCTTTGCAAATTTCACAAACCTCTCCGCTATTGGCATCACCCTGTTAAGAAGACTCTCCCTCAGTGTCGCAGATGCATGTCCAACCACTATCATTAATGGATCTCTCAGCTTCTCCGGCAATTCCTGTGTCCTCGGTATCCGCGCCATACCATCAAGATTCGATTCGAAGCGCCAATCAACGCCAAGAAGCTCTAATTCATCGTCTATTGGCGAATAAAAGAAATCAAAGTTGAATACTGGACCTATCACATATCGCTCAATTCGTGCATTCGCGAGGTCATCAGCGGTGATTATGCCCTTCTGTATCAATCGCTGCGACTTCTCACGGTATTCAGCGCGGTCTTTTGCTGTAAAGAACCCTCGCTCGAGTCGCATCTTTGCATGTGGCAGCTTCACCATCACCAGGGTGTCTATATCTTCAGCTTTATACTCCTCCGGCGTTGGTATACCTGCTTGTTCGCATAGCCAGTAATAACTCTTCTCCTCCTCCCTCTCTTCTATCCTGAGCATATCCCGGCTACCCACCAGCGGCACTTTGAACCTATCCTCAACGTTATCTATGCCCGTATACACCACAAATGAGCGATTTGGAATGAATAACGTGTTCCTGGACCTGAGTTCATCCTGTATCGTATCGCTCATCATATCCGCGAACCGGGATACAACCAGGTTCTCATCCACCACACCCTTTTGCAAGCCATTTATCTCCTTGCGTATGAAATATTTCGTATATAGCTCTTCCCTGCCCTTCTCTGCAATCACAAGGGTCTTGAAACCCTCCTCCTTCGCTCCATCACAGACATCGAGTGCCGAATGCGACCCCAGCACACCAACAATTACCTTATCAAGGTCATAATCTACCAGAACTTCTTCTATCTCGCTTCTCGCTATCATTACTTAATCCCTTTAAGCCAAAGTTTCTTTAAATATATATAATATTACGGTATCGCACTTGCTGGCGGGGGTAGCCGAGCTGGACAAAGGCGCAGGACTTAAGATCCTGTTCCGCAGGGATACGTGGGTTCAAATCCCACCCTCCGCATTCACGCGGTGAATATCCTATATTTCACATTCTCATCCATTATCTCATCCTCTATCCGCTTCGCTATTATCTTCTCGGGATGATAAAGCCCTTTAACTCTATTTGCGAGGTCCTCAAAGCTTGTAAATTCTCCCTTCTTACGCTCTTCCAGTATCGCCCACATCAGTTTCTTACCTATGCCCGGGAACAAATCAAGTGTATGTAATCGTGTGGTGATGGGCTTCGCATTATTGAATACCTTTATGAATCGAGCTTCATTTGCCTTCACTATCTCCTCAATCACATACCTCAGCTCCAGCTTCGCCGTCTGTGTTAAGTCTTCATACTTCAGCTTCTTCACCACATGGTCTATCACTTCCCGCTCTCCTTCCCCTATATACACCCTGTCATGAACTGCGGGTATCTTATTCTTCTTTGGTGATAACTCCATCAGAACAAACCTCTCCTCGCCTACCGCCTGTACAAGCGGCTTCTTCTGATATACCGGGCGCTTATCATCAGGATGTCCATAGGGTAGATAATCGAGGACACGCGCATAAGTCTCACGTTTCTTATCTATACTCCGTCTACCTGCCCGCCCCCGCTTCTCATGCCCTCTCATCCCGTATCCCTCTCCACTTCTCTATAAACCCGAACCCGGCGCTTCAATGCTCATATATATCGTGCTATGCAATCGAGTATTTCCTCTATGTCTTCTTCTGAGAGTGTAAATTGCTCCTTTGCATAGATCGCCCTCACTTCATTCTTGCTCCTGGGCATCAAATCGGCAATCCGAACTGCGATATTATTATTCATCTTTTTTAACTTCATAAGATCGCTTATAAGCGCTTTCGAATCCTCTACATCGAGCTTAGCGAATTTTGATGCGTGTTCAAGCGCTTTTCTTTGCTCATATCTCACCTCTTCTTCCTCCCTTCCTTCTGCCTCCTTCATCCGCTCGGTGAGAGTTACCAGTATCTCTTTAGCCTCCGCAAGCGTTAAAACCTCCTCTTTTATTATCTCCTTTACTATCATCTCCCCTTTTTCCTTTCCTCTTCCTTCTCTTCTCTTACTCTCCATTCCTCGGTAAATCATAGCAAAATAAAAACCTTTTTATAGTGGACGTCATAACCTTGCTTCTATGACGCAGGATTATATAGTTAGCGATATAAAGCTCGCAGAAGCAGGAAAGAAGCGAATAGAGTGGATAAGAGGGCGAATGCCTGTTCTTAACATGATAAAGGAGCGATACGAGCGTGAGAAGCCACTGGATAATGTGAAGATAATGGCATGCCTCCACGTCACTGTGGAAACTGCGAATCTTATACTGACATTGAGAGCCGGTGGTGCGGATATGGCGTTAACGGCTGCCAATCCTCTCTCTACACAGGATGATATAGCGGCTGCATTGGCTGCCAGTGGTATAAGCGTATATGCATTTCGAGGTGAGACTGAGGAGGAATATTACAACTGCATAAATGAAGCGCTTAAGATAGAACCCACAGTGGTACTTGATGATGGTGGTGATGGCATCACAGCGGTTCATGCTGCGGGAATGGCTTCTTCAGTAAAGGGTGCGTGTGAAGAGACCACAACGGGTGTGATAAGGCATCGTGCGAGAGCACGGGATAGGAAGTTAGGCTTTCCTGTTATCGCAGTTAACGATGCAGAGACGAAGAAGATGTTTGATAACAGGTATGGCACCGGGCAATCAACCCTGCATGGAATAATGAATGCAGCCAATATACTGCTTGCCGGGCGAGTGGTAGTGGTGGCTGGCTATGGCTGGTGTGGACGTGGCGTGGCATTAAGAGCGAAAGGACTTGGTTCTTCGGTGGTAGTAGTGGAGACGAATCCGCGTAAAGCACTGGAAGCCGTTATGGACGGCTACCGGGTAATGCCAATGCGAGAAGCGGCTAAGATAGGTGACCTGTTCATCACAGCAACCGGCGATATCTCGGTTATCAGGAGCGAGCATTTCAGGCTAATGAAAGATGGTGCTATCCTTGCCAATACCGGGCACTTCAATGTCGAGATAAATGTGAAGGAGCTGGAGCAGTTAGCAGTTGAGAAACACCCGATAAAAGATAATGTGGATGAATATCGGCTTGAAGATGGCAGGAAGCTATATCTGCTCTCAGAGGGACGAATAGTGAATCTCACTGCCGCATACGGACATCCGCCTGAGGTGATGGATATGAGCTTCTCAAATCAGGCTTTGTGTGTGCGCTACATCGTTGAGAACCACGAACAGCTCAATAAAGAGGTATATCCGGTTCCTGCTGAGATAGACGAGGAGGTAGCGAAATTGAAACTGAAGTCAATGGGTATAGAGGTAGAAGAACTGACACCCGAGCAGCATGAATATTTAGAATCCTGGGAGCTGGGTACGTGAATATAAATAAGGTTTACCTTCGTATAAAATCGCTCCTATATCCGCGCGTGTCGCTCTTCGCACCACACCTCTCAGCCAGTTAGTTACGCCCCTCATATTCGGGGTATCCGCCCTTATTACTACCAGATTCGCACTCATACCCTCCTCTATCAACCCTACCTTATCCTCCTTCAGTATCCGGGCTGAATTCCACGTGCACATCTTCAATATCTCGTGCTCATCAAGTCTGAGGAGCTTCGATATGAATTCCATCTCATGGAACATGTCTGGTGAATTGAGCATTACATTATCAGTGCCCACACCCACAATCAAGCCAGAATCGAGCATCTCGCGTATCGGGGGCACTCCCACGCCCGTTACTATATTGGACCGAAGGCAAACCACCGCACCAATGTCCTTATCATACATCCGCTGGAGGTGCTTCCGTGACGCCTTCGTCAGATGCACAATAAAATCTGGCTCAAGCTCTATCGCATCCTCGATATCAGCAGTATTTCGTTCTCCAGCATGAAGTGCAAAGACCTTACCACAGTTACGTGCCGCATCTGCCAGGTCTTTGAGTACATCCCGACTACAATCCGCGGTACTGCTCATTCCTATTCCATCCACAGCCCCAAGTATAGCATCAGCATCACCAGCCACACCATTACCTGGTCCTGGTCTACCAAATATCTTCATCTTCATCCTTAATTTCATACCACTCGCTTCAAATGCCGCTTTTAATGCATTCACACCTATAAGACCGCCTTCCCGGAAATCGCCAAAAAGCTGTGCCCCACACAAAAAGATATCATTTATTGTATCTTTCATCGCATTCAGCAGCACTTCATAGGGTGTCTCCGCCAGTATTCGCTCTTTGAACCCACCAGGACCTACCAGCACCTCCAATGGCATGAAATCCGGCTCCTTCGCTACGGAATCGCCAATGTGCGTGTGTGCATTGATGAGTGAGGGAATAATGAAACCTTTTATCGCACCATCCACGCCAGCTTCTGCACCTATCTCTTTTATTGCGCCATCCTTTATAACTATGTACCCCTCTCTATCCTCAAATGCTCTGCCATAGGCGAACTTCCCAGAAAGGATCAGCTCGTCCATTTCGTTCATTGTTTCCATTGTTAGCTCAGCTCCTTTTTTCTCTTTACTGATGATAATAGAAATAGTAGTACAGGAGAATGGATATAATCATAGGCACTGTGCGATATTACTGAGTTCCGGAATCCCATAATCCCAGCTCACTTCTCCTATCTCTATCGCCCAGTTTGGGCATTCATAGTTGGATACATTCAGTTTTACATACTTTACAGCCACTCTACCCGTAATCGTACCATTCACCATATTACTGAAGTTCACCACATGCTGTGCTACCTCTGGAATGAGTTTTTCCCAATCTGGCAGGTAAAAAACATTCCCTATTTCCCCTGATACCGTTCGACTATCATCTGTCAGTTTTATCCCATTTTTACGCAGGTTTTTTGCTATTCTAAGCCTTATATGCCTGAATTTGAGTTTATATTGCCAACCAGAGTTTCTGATATTGAAAATAAAGATTAAAACGTTTTTAGATTTTTTGGTGATATAAAAAGTTATACATAATAACAAATCCCGAATTTTTAGAAACATCTCGCTTTCGCGCGAAAGAGGGAGATGAAGAAAGGTGGAGAGGGAGACGAGCAGAGCAGACCTCAGTATTTCAAATAATCCTCATGCGCCTGCTCTTCTATCCTCATCGTCACTAAATCAGCGATTAGCTGCAGTTTATATCTCGCTTCTGTATCTTCCAGGCTCTCTAAATTGCTTTTGGCATCCAGTATTAGCCCTCTTGATAGTGCAATCGCGTATTTTATCGAATGCGAGTTGATAAATATCTCCCTGACCCGCTCTATATCCGAACTGGTGACTTCTCCAGTACCTGACATGATACCTTCTATATATGCCCTATCCACATCGTTGGAGTGATTTAATGCGTGAATCACAAGAATAGTTCGTTCTCTATTCTTTATGTCCAGCCCCACTGGTTTCCCTGTCTTCGCCGGGTCACCGCAGATATCAAGTATATCATCCTGAATCTGGAATGCCACACCCAGGTTCTTACCATAATTGCGAAGATTCTCAAGTTCTATCTCTCCGCCACAGCCAAGCATAGCGCCCGCCTCCGCACTTGCCATAAAAGCTGAAGCAGTCTTCAATTCCACAACCTCCATGTATGCTCGCTCTGTCACTTCGCTCAGGTCCCGTAATCGGAGCATGAACTCCTGATACTGCCCCAGAGCTATGTCTGCGAGTGCGTTCATCACTACCTTCACCACCTCGGGCTCACCACATTCCGCCAGCATCTCACATGCGAATCCAAGCAGAAGGTCTCCCATCAATATTGCATTCTTCGCTCCAAACCTCGCAGGATTGGATGGGTTCCTCCTCCTTATGTTATTCTCATCTATAGTATCATCATGAGCAAGGGTGGCGTTATGTAATAATTCGATGGCAATAGCAGTGGAGAGAGCTTTCTCACGTGAACCCCCAACCGCCTCAGCCGCGAGCATACAGATGATAGGACGAAGTCGCTTACCTCCGGTATCTCTTATATAATTCAGTGCGTCAGATAGTATCTTACCACTCTTGCTGCTGCGTGTTCTCTGTTCTATTACCTCCGACAATCTGCAATTGAAATATCGCACCTCCGCATGTAACAGTTCTTCATCTTCCATTTCCATTTCCCTATTTATAGCAACATTTATAAAAAAAGGCTTCTAATCTTTTCTCACCCTCATTTTTATATCTCCAATCCCTACTCCTACTAATAATAAAATACTAATACCAATGGGACTTGAATTTGAAATCATACCCGCGATAGACCTGAAAGGGGGCAGATGTGTCCAATTGCAGCAGGGTAAGAGAGATGCAGTGCTATTCTCCGCTGAGAACCCTGTGAAGATTGCGCTTCACTGGCTCAGCCTGGGCGTATCACGTTTGCACATAATAGACCTGGATGCGGCTCTTCAGGAGGGTTATGATAACTTCGGGATCATCACCGAGATAGTGAGGCAGGTAAAAGGGCGCGCGAAAATTCAGGTTGGGGGAGGGATCAGGAGTTATAAAGCAGCTCTTCGGCTCCTCAACCTGGGTGTTGAGAGGATAATATTCGGAACTGCAATGCTTAAATCACCTCAACTTGTGCGACGAATAGCCGATGAGTTCTCACCACGGAGGGTGATGATCGCCCTGGATGTGCGCCATGGTAAGGTGGCGATAGACGGCTGGCGCGAGGTAACCGGGATAGAAGCGAGGGAAGCGGTGAAGATGGCATCAAATATAGGTGCAGGCAGTCTCCTCTTCACGAATATAGATGTCGAAGGCTTGATGGGGGGTATAAACATCGCTATTATAAAAGAGATACTCAGTTATACTACCCTGCCTGTGGTGGTATCAGGGGGGATAACCTCAGTGGAAGACATAGCACAGATAGAAGAAGCAGGTGCCAGTGGGGTGGTGATAGGCAGTGCTTTATACACTGGCAAGCTAAGGTTGGAAGAGGCTTTACGCCTACGCCGCCGACAGGACTCGAACCTGTGACTATCCGGTTAACAGCCGGGCACTCTACCAACTGAGTTACGGCGGCACGCTACATGCTATATCTTCTATTTTATCACCATGATAATAATATTATTTGTTATTCTCTCATTCTCACCTGGAACTGTCCCCAAATAAAATATTAGCATAGACACTTAGTTAAATAAATTTTATTCACAGCACCCCACAGTTTTTCTGATACCTGAACTAAAACATCTTTATCTAAGAATTCCTTCGCATCTGCGAGATATTTCTCGCTTAGAGCCTGGTAGTGTTCCACAAGATCCTCGGGATCTAACTCCTCGTTTAGACTGTTACGCACAAGTTCGACTCCTAATTCCACAGACAAATAGCCTCTCTCTTCTGTTCTACTTTCTCCCTTAATCGCTCCCCGAGCCTCTTTGGCAAAATAATACAGGTAACTTCCATCGTCCGTGCACACATTTATATTATCTTATACGCATTTATAGAATAAAAGTTGCCTTTTCAGGGCTGTATAACTGTATATTGTATGCCTGAGACCTTCGTTTTTATTTCATCTTCGGAGCACTATACTCACAATATCACCATCCGCGAGTACATGAGTGAGCCCTACACGCTGCCCCGCATACTTAACCGAACGTCCCCATATCTGAGCATAGCGGAATTTAGCTAAGAAATCGCGATGGATCGCGGCACAGGCATCGGCGACAGTGGAGTATCGTCTCAAGACCAGAGGATTATGCATATCAGGAGGAGCGCCCTGGGGCTTCATATATATCTGTATGAACCCCAGTGCAGCATAAATTCTCTCTTTTAGTGCTTCAAGGTTGATATTACCTTCGGCAGAGATGAAGACGGCATCAGGATACCGTTTGCGGATACTCTCAAGCATTGAAGGCTCAGCGAGGTCTATCTTGTTTATCACTGTGATTGCATCGAGATATTTGCGATTACCGATAACGGCATCTATGAACTCTTCAGGTGTGATTGGTTCTCTTTCCCTTATAATAACCTCGGCATTGTGTATCCTGTATTCTGTCAGTACAGCACGAATGAAATCCTCATCAACCTCCACTGTACTCTCGATTCTTATTCCACCACGGCTCAATTTATGGATGCTCACATTTGGTGGTCTGGAATTGATTCTGATGCCGGAGTTATATAGCTCCCTCGCTAATATCTCATGTTGCTTCACCGCGTTATTGGTTATATCAAGGATGAAGAGGATCAAATCGGCGTTTCGTAATGCCGAAATGACCTCCTTGCCCCTGCCACGACCGTAAGAAGCACCCTGTATTAGTCCGGGTACATCGAGTATCTGGATGCGAGTACCTTTATAATGGAGCGTACCGGGAATGACCCTGAGAGTGGTGAAATCGTAAGAAGCGACCTCGGCATTGGCATTGGTTAGACGATTGAGCAATGTGGATTTTCCAACAGAAGGAAAACCAACCATAGCGACAGTGGCATCGCCTGCTCGCTTTATATCGAAACCTGTGCCTGTGCCTTTACCCGTTGCTGTTGCTGTTGCCTTTGCCAGCTTGCGCTCCCTCAGACGTGCCAGTTTCGCTTTCAGGCGTCCGATGTGATGAGAAGTAGCCTTATTGTAGGGCGTTCTCCGGATTTCATCCTCAATTTGTTTTATATCATCATCAATGCTACTTCTATTGCTGCTCATATCATATCGTCTCTATAAATCAGGTTTAACACGAGCGAGTTTTATCTCACTTACTTCTCCAGTCACCGGTGTGAATATGACCACGCGACTATCATTCACACCCATTAATATCCCGAGACCCAGACAAGTCTTCCGGGCGTCAAAAAGCCCCACCAGCCTGCCAGGCTCAAATTGATAATTATGCTCAGAAATCAGAATAGAAGGGAAGGCACGGTATTTCGCAGTCCTGAAATATCTCCTGTATGAATAAGCACGCATTTGCCGACGCTCCTCTCTCGTACGACACACCACTCTTTCGTCAGCATGCAACCTTAGTATTACCGGAAGTATAGGGCAGTTATCCTTATCGTTATGGTTATCTGAGTAGAACAGCAACAACCTGAGAATAGGTTCCAGTTCATCATCACGTTCGATAGCGATGATAAGAGAAGGTTTCACCAGTGTTATCTCATGCAATTTGAAGTTACGGGCTTCTTCGCCCTCTATCCACCCTGTGGAGTCCACGAGGATAATATCGGGATTGTGCGCTTTAGCATCCTGTACAGCGGCAGCGATGCCACGCAGACATTCGTTGGTGCAGCCGGAGGGTGAGGTATTACCCACGAAATAAAGGCTGTAAGGCTCCACTTCATGAAGGTTCATTATCCGCTTATGGAGCATACCCATGCCTATACAGCACGGAGGTCCGATGTCGCTCTGACCCACATCTGCATCGATTATTGCTACCCGCAACCCCCAATCATAGCACATATTCGCGATCTCTATCACTGTATGGGTCTTCCCCACATCGGTAGACCCGAGCATATAGAGAGTGGGTTGCGACGTTCTCTTTCTCTTCAGTGCATCCTCCACCGCTTCCTTTATCTGCCATGTCCGGCTCTGGTTCTGGTTCATCCCTCACTCTTTGTTAATGTTATCGTTACTGTTACCTATCCCACAATCTCATTATAGAATAGAATAGAAAAAGTTTCAAACCCTCAAATCTCTATTACCAGAACCTGAAAGTTGATTGACGTCTATCGTCAGTTTTTATAATGGTAAACGAGCAATTTTTGCTCTGGAAATGAGTAATAGCAGGCGCAGTAAATTTGAGTTTTTAACAGCGAGAGAGGAAGCTTTCAGCACCGCACTCAGATTCGTACTCATTGTCGGTATCCTCGTGACTTCGTTCACTATCTTTATGGCTACACAGGTGCCTCAAACCACAAAAGTGCTCGAGGCGTAGCACTTCTACAGGATACCCATGGACTTTTCCAAGTTATGTGCCGCGATAGACACTGCCATATTGTATAACAATACGGTGCGGGGTAGTGAAGTGAATATAGAGCCGAAGAGCCGAAAGGAGTGCTAATCGTGGGTGTACTGACCGCTGGTGATAGGCTTGTGTTCAATGCAACAGGAGAGCGGTTCAGTTATGAACCATGTGCACCTTCCGATACTCTCCCTCCGGAGAATAACACCACCCACTGGTGGAATAGGTACTCTCGCTGATTTCTCGCTGTATGAGAAGTACTATGTGGTCACCATCGAAAATGGTACGGAACTGGAATGGAAGTACACGAACAAAATCTAACTTTCAATAGTGGTAAGGTGGGTAATAAATACTTCGATTGAGACCCTGGCTCAAGGGCTGCATCCTGCTTATCGACCCCCGGATACTTCAAGTACCTCTTCTTCGACAGAATCGGCTGCTATGGCGGCTATTTCGTTAGCAGGCTGAAGAGGGAAATGCCAACCGATACACGCATTTACGTTGGGCAAAAGTCTTCACCGAGCAAGCAGACCGATTGGGGTGCACCCTTGTTAGTATACAACTATTTAAAGTTAAGAAACAGTATTTAAAACTTAAAACTTCTGATGCACGCACCTCCTTCGCGAAGTCTATGAGAAAGCGGCACCCTATGGCAGAATGTAGCCTCTTTTTGTTGTATACATCCTTTAACGCCAGTTCTGTGTGAAGGCTTCTATCCAGATTCCATCCGATGCATCTCCTGCTGAAAAGGTCCATGATTACCGTCAGGTAGACGAATTCGCCCGATAGACGGATATAAGTGATATCGGAAGCCCATACCTGATTCAATCGGGTTATCTTCAACCCCTTCACAAGATTGGGATAGACCCTGGGATCGTGCCTGGAATCTGTGGTTTTTGGCTTAAAATCCTTACGAACGCAAAGAAGATTGTCTTCTCTCATGAGACTGAGTACACGTTTATGGTTCACCGAATAACCACGATTCCGGAGTTCGGCGGTTATCCGTCTGTATCCGTATGCGGGGAACTCCACGGTGATTCTTGGTATTTCGCTTCTAACGTCTATGTCCAGTATGACATTCCCCGGTCAGGTCTTCGATTGCCTGAGCCACTTATATGCTCTTCCGTTGCCACTAAAGGCATTTTCCAGATCCTTACAGTATTCCTTCTTCCATTTCACCACGAGGGATGGATGTATCCCATTCTCACGTGACACCTGGGCGAGTGTTTTTTCCCATCTCAACTTCTCTAATCACTGAGATTTTAAAGTCCCTCGTGTAGAGGTTTTCCTTCTTTTCATATGTTGCACCCCCTTTCTTTTTATTTCTTAACTTACTGTCTACTTTTAGTGGTGCACCCCAAATTCATGATGATATAATCGAAAATACTGGAGATGCGTTTGGTATTTTGAATAAAGGTTTGATTGAGTTCACGATTGAACGGGTGAAGGGTGAAGTAATAAAAGAAGAGGATACAGACCTATTTGAAGTTGCATCCCTCATCTTAAGGGATTTCGTTCAGGGTCATCCTTTTGTGGATGGAAACAAGAGGATTGCCTTCGAGTTGGTTGATATATTATTAAGGGATAATGGATATATATTTAAAATAGAAAAAGAAGAAGTAATTAAGTTCCTGTTGCAGCTAGCAAAAGGAGAATCAGGGTTAAAAGAGGTGAAAGAATGGATAAAAAAGAAGGTAAAATCGAAATAAAACATACAAAGGATAAGAAGCTGAAGAA
>JAGGRR010000175.1 GCA_021159465.1 Methanophagales archaeon | reverse complement strand
AGCCCAAGAATATCTGAATGCTTAGACATAAATCCATTAAGAAGTACATCAATACCGTGATAATCAATTACTGTTAGCCACCAAGGAGAACTAACAACTGCTCCAATCAAAGCAACACTTGTAAATTTCTTTGCATCAAATATACCTCGCCCTTTCAAGAAGGAGAATACCACTAAAGATATGGCAAAGGCATATCCTCCCCCTGGGCTTCCTAACACAGCGATACCAAAAAGGAAACCAGTAATAAGTATATATTTTAGACTATCGGTAGAAAACATTTTGTGCATGAATATCATCCCAATAATAAAGATGAATACTCCAAAGCTTTCACACAAGCCTTCACCAGGAATTAGCTCTAAAAAGGCGGTAGGTAGTATAGCATATACAAGGGTACTAAATAGAATGAGCTTCCTTTCTTGGAATATTTCTTTTGCTAAAAAGTAGAATGCAATAACAGTAGCTACACTTATAAAAGTTGGTAGATAAATGTGAAGAATGAAAGTAGATAAAGGAGTGAATTTTGCTACAATGGCAATAAGGTAAAAAAGCAAAGGTGGATACGCAAAAGGTATCCCATTATCAGTGTAATATGGAATTGTTCGTGGATATGCGAAGTTATTTTTGAGGATAGTTTCAGAGAAATGATAATAGAGTCCACCACCGTTAAAAGGGAGTTCTGTGGGAAATCCCATTATAATGAGAGGTAAAAATCTTACAAAAAAACCTACTAAGAATATCAATATAACAACTAAAAGTCTTGACTCTTCTATAAATAGCTCTAACTTAGCCAATCTACTAACAACCCAACTACTGAGATTTTCTGTTTTCATGGGATTCACCCCCTAATATCTTTTCTGCACACTCCAATCCTGCTCTAATCGATCCGTTCATACTTCTTTCGGGATAATTTGGAGGGGAGAACATCCCCGCAAGATACAAACCCTTTATCTTCGTTTTATAAGGCAAAACCTTATTCTTAAAACCCGTTTCAAATATCGGTGCCGTGTCCATATCCCTCACCAATCTCCACCATTTTATCGCTCTCTCATCAAAACTTGGAAATAACTTTTTCAATCCGTTCAAATACATTTTTATCACTTCTTCTTCGCTCATTCTCCATAGCGGATCGTTCAAATCTTGGAAATAAGAAGTAATATAAATGAGGTGTTCTCCGTAGTTATTCGATGGAGCAAAGTTCGTGTGTTCAATTACAGCACCAAATGGAACATCTGCCTTTATATTCAGCCAGTATATGTCATCCATCAATCTTTCTTTTAGAGCGAAGAGCGCACAGGCAGTTCCCTGGTATTTTATCTCAGTTCTCATTGGCATATCAATCACTTCGTTTAAAGCCATTGGAGATATTGTAGATATAACATTATCACAGCCAATAAATTTATTATCAACTTCTATTCCTTTTACTTCATTATTTTTGGTAATTATCTTATTTACCGCCTTTTTATTTATTTCTCCACCCTTATCCGCTATTCCTTTTAAAATAGCCTCGATTAATGAATAAAACCCACCCCTCATGTATCCAAGTCGCTCTCCACTTAAAGACCGGTCTGACCTGATTTTAATGCGAGATAAAAGCCAAGATGCAGAGACATTATCTTTTTCGTCTCCAAATTTGCTTTTCAGTAACGGTTCAAAGAAATTATTATAAACAGACTTACCAGCAGTATTTAGAATCAAATCCTTTGCAGTAATATTATCTAAATCCTCTATGTTTTTTCTCTTCGAGCGTAAAACAAGTAATGCAAGTTTTACCTTGTCAAAAAGCGACAGATAGGGGTATTGCAATATTTCCTTTGGCGTGTTCAACGGATATATCTTTCCATTGATGTAATATCCCGTGGTGCCTTTTAACCATTCCAATTTGTTATTTAATCCCAGCTCATCGGTTAATTTCAAAATTGTTTCATCCGATCTGAATATGTGATGGTAATATTTCTCGATATGATAGTCGTTTACATGATAACTGGATGCTAATCCCCCTATGTTCTTGCTTTCAAAAATAGCTATATCTATCCCTCTCTTTGATAGTTCATATCCGGCACATAATCCTGATAAGCCCGCTCCTATGATTGCAGTCTTCATTTATATTCCTCCATTTAGTCCATACTGCTTTGTGTTTATATTTTTATACTGGTTTAAACTATGTGAACATCGTAACGCTATTCATAATATTTTCACCTATTAGCAGGAAGTTTGTCATCTACTTTTGAAGATTCCTTTTGACCTATTGCCAACAATAACCCCCCCATTTATCTAAAAAAGTAAGAGGCAAATATATCTGAAATCTATTGTTTAAAATGTTTAAAATGGTAGCTAACCAAGCAAACGAATAAGAAAACTGAAATCCCTTCATAACAACTACTTCCAGCCCCACTTCGCTAAAAAGTTCAAGCATCTCTTTTTCAGATAGAGGTCGCTGAAATCCATATCGCTTTATATTTTTTAATGATTTACTGCGTTTTGTGTTTCTTTTGTGCTGTATGGAACAACAATAATCACCTTTCCACCATTTTGGATTAAATCTTTGTGAGATTGTACCGCTGCTTTTAGCATATTTTTACCTTTGAAATGTTCAACAACACCACTGGAAAACGCTATATCTGCCACTTCTTTTTCTTCTATTTCTAAAATATTCTTCTTCTAAAATTCGATAGAATGTATGCCTTTAAATAGCTTTTTAGCCAAATCTAATGCTTTATCAGAAAAATCAACAAGGATTACTTTTTTGGCTCCTTGTTTATATGCCAGATATGATAAACGACCAGTTCCACAATCATGTTCAATTACTTCTTTGTTTGCAAAATTCACATATTTAAGAATTTCGTTAAAAATTCCTCGATTAGCATAATTTATCACAATATTTTTCACATTCTTCCAAGTGTTGTTCTACACGTCAGGTTGTGGTTTTTTATTCTTATTCACTTTTATCGCCTTTTAAGTCTTTGCGGTTCTCGTTCTTTCATAAAACTCCAGCATCTTCCTTGATTCCTTCTCCCAGTTATACCTTTCCCTCGCGAGCTTCAACGCATTCCTACTCATTATATTATATTTCTCCTCATCATTTAATATATTATTTATCACCCTTGCAATATCTTTCGGATCCTCCGGATCAAACGTTTCCCCAACACCCTCATTTTCTACTATCCTCCGCATATCAGGAAAATTGCTCACAGCAACCGGGAGCCCGCCCATCAGATATTCAAAGAGCTTGTTTGGTGCACAATAATAATGATTCAAACATGTATTTTGAATCGGATGCACACCCAAATCAGCAGACATCGTGTAATCCAATAGCTCTTTATAAGGAACCGCATCTATAAATTTAACCTTCTCCTCCAAATCTTCTTCTTTTACCTTTCTTATCAGTTCTCCTTTTAGATTCCCATCGCCTATCAGGACGACAACCGCATCATCCCCGTATCTCGCTGCGCTCACAAGATTCTCTAACCCCCTGCCACGTGAAATTATCCCCTGATACAGAACAATTCGTTTATCATCTTTGATATTCAGCAAATCTCTAATAATTGTTGTTTTTCTATATTCTTTGTAAGGAGCACAATTGAAAATAACCGTTGGTCTTTCGATTCCATACCGCTTAACCAATATATCTGCTATCGAGTCACTTACAACGATAATACCATCCACCCTTTTAATCAAGAAACGTTCAACACTCGTCATAATTCTTTTATAAACTTTTGGCAGCTCTTTGTCTCGCATGGATTCCACATACAACTCCCTTGAATCGTAGATAAGTTTAGACCTGTTAATTCTTGATACAAAATATGCTAACGGAAGCGTTTTCAAATCAAACGAATGATAAATATCAGGTTTCTGCTTCAATGCAGAAAACAGGAATTTTAAGAACTTTATTGGTCAGTTTTTACCATCAATCCGCGACACTTTGATACCATCTATAATCTCTCTACTTTTTGTCTTAGCATCTTTTATAGCAAGCACCGTAACGTCATATCCCGCATCTACGAGCGATTTTGCAATTCTGTACTTACTTCCATCTACAGAAAGGGAAAAATTGCTGAATGCAATCACACATACTTTGGTTATAATGCTATTTTCTATATCACAAGCTCCGTTATTCATATCTTAGTTCCCCCTCAATAAATATCTCACCACTCTCGATAACCTTCCCCCACATCGCTCATCGTCACAAACTCAGCGCCCTTCCTCGCAAGAAACTTCAATATCCCTCCAAATCGCCGCATATATATCCATGATACATCCACACCTTTAAATATTACGCGCTTCGAATGCCAGAACATCTCAAGTATATTCTTTATCAGAATGCTTTAAAACGGTATTTTTTAATTGCACCATATTTTGGTTCTTTGGGTCAAACCGATACTTCCATGGATTTACTTCTTCATACCTGGATACCGTAATGGGAATTTCCAACAGCTTTGTATTGCCTATTCTTGCGATATTATCATCGCTCACCCTGTACGGTCCGAACATCGGTGCACCTCTGAAATCGAAATACAATGCTCCTTTACCCCAGTATCTCTCTTCGTTTCTAACTGCTCTATCCCTTACCCTCTTTGATTTTATCGTGCTGACACCGGGCCACACGCTGCAATCAATCCTGAGTCCGGCATTCAATATAGACCGTATCCATTTTCCGCCCTTCCCTACATTATAGCCACCTGCTCGAATAGCGACTGGTCTGATACCTGTGAACTCTTCAATCATATCAACCTCACTTTTCAAAATCTCTGTGAGCTCCTTTTCGGTCAACAACGGTGTTGGTCTGTGAAGGTGCACCTGTATGTCATGATTTTTTATCATCAGGCTCATCAGCTCTACAATTTCCTTATGGTCAGCCCAAATCTCACTCAGCGGCACCATGAATGTTATCTTTGCACCGTATCTGTCTGCTATCTTAATTATCCTTTTGCATGGCGTTTCTATGTCCTCTTTATAGTGTAGATGGTGCATTACTCCATCCCGTACTTCTTTGCTGCTTTCTACGTCTATTGTTATCAGTATCTTCGTCATCTGGTTCTCCTGAAGACCTTTATGTTCAGATAAACATATCTAAGCATTCCAAACATTTTTAATAATTTCCCCACCACATCAAAGGTTCTGAACATTATGCTGCACTTCTTCTCTCCTCTTCTTCGCTCTTTACTTTCATCTACTCAACCCTCCTTATTTTCTGGTTTCGCAAAGAAGAAGACATAGCTTGAAAACTTCGGTAAGAACTCTCCAAGCTTTATCATTAGTGGAATAAATCTTTCCCTTTTAAGAAATGGAATATAGAAGAAGTAGCCAATCTGTTTCTCAATCCGAAATCCCGCAGACATTAAAATCTTTCTCAATTTTAGCGTGGTATATCGTTCTGTCTTCCAGTATGACCCATTCGAGGTGTGTATCCGAATCGTGCGATTAAGTATCTTCAACAATAATAACATTGGCCACAGTGATGGTGCATTTGCAGTACCGCACGTCAGAACCAGAACTCCTTCGGGTTTTAGCACACGCCGAATCTCTTTTAACGATACAATCGGGTCATCCAAATAATATATGGACTCCGAAAACTGAACTAAATCAAATACTTGATCCTTAAAAGGCAGCTTTTCTGCATCTCCCACAACAGCAGCGTCCATATACCGCTTTGCCTTCTTTCAATGCAATCTTTGATATATCAAGCCCATACACAGAGTTCTCTTCTGATATATATCTGCTCACCTCCCCTTTTCCACAACCGAGGTCCAATATCCGTATGTTTTTACTACCCGATTTTATCAATTCGGATAAGTATTCAACTCGTTTCCAGTACGCCGCGGTTCCGAAATCATCGAGCTACCAGCCACCTTCCCTGTAGTAATTATCAAAGAATTCACTCATCCTGGTCATTCTGTTTATCCCTCTTCACGCCTCTTTACCAGTTCCGAGAGTGCGTACAGCATCCACGCCTGCCCCCACCGCATATAAGGTATCTTTGACGTATACAAACGATATTTTCGGTAATAGAAGTATCCATCCGTTGATTGCATATTCTCTATCGTCCAGACCGCTACATTTTCTGCCATTTCCATCGCTTTCGGATATATTTCACTCAGGATGGATAAACATAAAATAGACTCTGCACATGCATGTATATCAATCGGATATATGATATTATGATGAAACTTCGGTATTTGGTCCTCAAATAGGTTCTCGATATAAAACCCAAGCCCTTTGTAAACACACCTCATTAGCTCCTCTTCCTTTGTGATTTTATATACACGGAAGAGGTTTCGCAAGATAAACCCGGTGTGATAATTATCAATTGCGCCACGTACTGTTTCGGGATATCCAAAATAGTACCATGATCCATCTTCGTTCTGCTCACTTATAGTATAATTCACCGCCTTTTTTGCCATTCTCTTGTATATCTCATCACCTTTTATATCCCCAATCCTGTACAAAATAGATGCACAGAACAGATTGGCATTATGCACATGAAAATTATCAACAGGTGTGTAACTGAAACATATTCTATTCCCATCAACTTCATCTATATTCAAATCGCGAAGTATAAACTCACAGCAACTTTTTGCAATTTCCAAATACTTCTCATCACTTAAGATCTCATAAGCATCCAGGAATGCATGTGCTGCTATTGAAGTAACGACACAAGATGGTGTACCTTTTGGAATAAATACACGGGATTGCCAGTCAAATGGATAACCCCAGCAGTAGCCCGAATATCCTTTACTCGGGTTCTCGATAAGCCAGTTCAAACAGAATACTGCCTTATCTTTATACTTCTCATCTCTAAATACTCCGTAAAGGTTAAGGTAACTATTTGCAAAAAGTGCCATTGCCTTCGGGTTAATCCCCTTCTGAATACGAAAAAGCCTTCTGAAGCCAAAAGGAAATATATCCAGAAGCATTTTCAATCCAAATGTGGTATATCTGTTCTTTTGAAATATCCTGAAAACTTTGATACTTAAAATATCATAAGGGTCATATCCTTCATAGCCATTTCTATCCACCCAGGAATCGAGCAGTGCTAACCCCTTCTTGATCATTTTATTATCCCCATAATCCTCTCCCCCGTTCTTCCATCTCCAAACGGATTTGCATCAGATAACCTCCTGTTCAGAATCTCATCGACACATCTCGTAATATTCTCAGACTCAGCTCCCGCCAGAACATTCTTACCCACCTCCACAGTCTCCGGTCTCTCTGTATTATCCCTCAAGGTTACACATGGCACATTTAATATACATGCCTCTTCCTGAACACCTCCAGAATCCGTTAATATCAATCTTGCATTCTTCTCCAGAATCAAAAAATCCAGATAACCAACCGGTTCAATGATCTCGGTACAATCCAGCATTGATCCTAATCCAAATCTATCAATCATTTTTCTTGTCCTCGGATGAATTGGAAATATCAATGGAATCTCGTATGTCTCTGATAACCGGTTAAAAGCAATTAATATCTCTTTTAATCTATCTTTGTCATCTACATTCTCCGCCCTGTGTAGCGTAATCAAAAAATAATCCAGCGCTTTCAAATTAAGCT
Source organism: Methanophagales archaeon (assembly GCA_021159465.1). NCBI lineage: Archaea > Methanobacteriati > Methanobacteriota > Methanomicrobia > Candidatus Methanophagales > Candidatus Methanophagales archaeon. Next base: position 3,714 of record JAGGRR010000175.1, on the reverse strand, counting down.
CATTTAAAATGTTTGAACTCTTCATTGCTATTTCTAGGTTCTGACACGTAGCATCAACGACCGTGTTTCCAACAACATAGACACCATCAATTATTCCTTCTCTCAGCAAATTCTCCTTTGAAACTTCTGTAGGTGCGAACAAATAGTCGGAAACATGATCTGTTAAGACCCGATTTGTTTCCTCTGGCATTCTTCTATCATAACTTCTTAAGCCCGCTTCGACATGCCCTACTTTTATGTGCAATTTAGAGGCAGCCAACGCACCTGCAAGCACCGTATTTGTATCTCCTTCGACTAAAACGACATCGGGACGCTCTTTTATTAAAATCTTCTCTATTCCAATCAACATCTTTCCCGTTTCTTCTGCATGTGTCCCTGAACCTACTTCTAAATGATATTCTGGTTCGGGCAGTTCAAGCTCCTCAAAAAAGATCTTGTCTAATTTATAAGAGTAATGCTGTCCGGTATGCAAGATAAAATAGTCAATATCCTGTCTTTCGCATTCTCTTATTATCGGCGACATCTTTATGATCTCTGGACGTGTCCCCAGGATTATGGATATCATTTTAACTTTAACACCCTAAACACCCTAAAATCTTAACCTCGAAACCAGCCTCCTTCCATTTTTCACGGTCAAGGCAGTTTCTTGTGTCAAAAATTTTTCTGGTTCTCATCAACTTTCCTATCTCATCAGGCGATAGCGATTTGAACTCGCTATGGTCCGCTATGACAACGATGCAATCACTGTCCTGAACAGCATCTTCCAGGGGTAGGATCGGATATTCAAAATCTCCATCTTTTACATGTGGGTCATATATCTTCACTTTATATCCTTCCTTTTCTGCAAGTCGTATAAACTTTAATGCCGGTGTCTCCCTGGTATCACTTACATTGCCTTTATAAGCAACCCCAAATATAGTAATAGTAATGGTCAGATTTTCTTTTTTGAGTTTATTAAGCATATCTTTGAGAATATGCAAAACATATACAGGCATACCATCATTGATCTCCCTCGCAAGAGAGATTATACGACTTTTTGTGCTATCTTCAGTAAGGAACCAGGGGTCCACGGCGATACAATGCCCGCCAACACCAGGTCCTGGTTTTAAAATGTTCACACGAGGATGCTTATTTGCAAGCTCTATCGCTTCCCAAACGTCTATTCCCGCTTCCTCGGCTATCTGCGCAAATTCGTTCGCAAGTGCGATGTTTATATCTCGATATGTATTCTCCATGAGTTTGACCATCTCAGCGGTTCTGATGGACGTAACATAAACATTACCTGTTACAAAACTCTCATATAACTCTCTTGCCAGTTCTGATGACTTTTCATCTATTCCTCCTATTATACGGTCGTTATTCATCATCTCGTAAAGGGTATTTCCTGGTATCGCTCTCTCCGGACAATGAGCGACAAAAAAATCTTCCTTTGCTTTAAGTCCTACTTTTCCCGTATTACAATTCTCTTCTAAAATAGGAATTATACATTTTTCACATACCCCTGGTGGAACCGTTGACTCGATTATCACAAGATTTCCTTTCTCAAGTAATGAAGCGATGGATTTCGTGGCTTCTATCACATAACTCAAGTCTGCCATCCTGTTCTTTTTATCAAAGGGTGTTGGAACAGCAATGATAAAAACATCCGCCTTTTCTGGCGTTGTTGATGCTCTGAACCTGTGTGAATCAATCGCTTTAATTAAAAGCTCCTGTAAACCTTTCTCGTCAAATGGCATAACCTTTTGATTTACTTTTTCTATTATACTTCTTTTGATATCCACTCCAACGACTTCATAGCCACTAACTGCAAACAATAATGCTGTTGGCAGTCCAATGTAACCCAAACCTGCTACACAAATTTTTCTCATTCTGTCACCTCCATTTCAAATATAACAGTTCCGCCATTTGTATACGGCTCTCCTGGATCCATACACTGCACGTATGCTTTGTTTCCCGCTTTAGCAAGCCCAAGTTTGACGGGGTCTACTCCCTCTCTGATCGCCACTACATAATGAAGTAAGGGGACCAATGCATGTATACATATCTTATCTGTCCCATTTAAGATTATTTCCGGTCCTTCTATTACAATCTTCTCACCGCCTTTAAATACAACGCAGTTTCCTCTGATTTCTTTTACTCTTATTATTACTTTCATTTCAATCGCTCATAGACTCCAAGCAACTTCTCCTCCATCTTCCCCCAGTTATATCTCTCTTCCACTGCTCTTCTCCCGTTCTCGCCCATCCTCTTCGCTTCTTCTGGATGTTCCAGCAGATATAATATGGCATCGGCAATCTTCTCTGGATTGGTTGGGTCTATCAATATTCCACAATCTGCTTCTTTAACTATTTTAGATATATTCGGGAAGTTGCTCGCAATAACCGGAATTCCTGCTGCCATACAATCAAATAACTTATTTGGAATACCCATTATATTATTATAATATACCGGCTGAAGCAAAATCACACCAATTTTAGCCCGGCATAAATATTCGGGCACGGCATTATAGTCAACCCATCCTGTGTATTCAAAACGATCTGCCATATTATTTCTATTTAGATATTCCGTAGCGAAAGATAAATCATCTTCCGGTATTGTTCCAACAATGAGATATTTTATGTGCTTAATCTTCCTGGATACAATTAATAGAGATGCTAAAAAGATGTTTAAGCCCCTCTTTTCGATGTCAACTGCACCCTCATATACCACAATATCCTCGCGATTTACTTTTTTTAGTGGAAAAAACGAAAGATCTGGACATACATATATTATTTTTATATTTTTATTAACTTTCTTGAACGTTGTTTCCAGATCGCTTCGGACCACGATTATGTAATCTGCAAATCTGCTCAATGTTAACTCACTCTTGAAGCAGACCCTCTCTATAGCCCCTCGTATACTCTTTGGGAATATCTTATTGCTTGCGATTAAAGAAGCGTAATGTTCATGTGCATCATATACCAACTTCCTCCTTTTTAAAACTTTTAAAATTGCACTTACAAAGAGAGAACCTGGTTCGTGGCAGTGATAAACATCACAATCCTGCTTGAATCCCGCTTTGAATACTCGCCACATCGTTACCGGATGTAAAAGTTTGCTTTCAGGCTTTTTTACCGTGATAATTCTTATACCATCTACTTCTTTATCCGCCCTTTCTTCATCCGGCGCAACCAATACAACCTCATGCACCTTCGCGAGACTTTTCGCCTCTTTGTGGAATACCCGTGTATCAAACGGCTGATGCACCGTTGTAATTATGCAGACTTTCATGTAATATGTAATCACCTATTATCTATGATGTTTATGCATTAAAATCAGACATCATGCGTAAGCGCAACCATATACAAATACCCCCATGAAACCGATGGAATCCCTACCAACGTCGTAAATTGCTTTAACTTTTCTCTCAACATATCCAGATACATCTCGCACAAAGGTTCGCTATTATGCATCACCCCATGGTTTAGCAAATCACTAACTTTTTAAAAACGTCATCTTCTGAAATGTCAATTAAGTTAAAATTATAACCCCTTCCAAAATGTCACCATTCAGCAAGCCTTTGTAGGCTTCTTTTATCCTCGAAACCCAAAGAAATGGCAGTGCCAACCAAAACGACACCAAGAGAAGTGATTTTTGTCACAGAAGACAGAGTGAATCTAAAAGCCAACGGCTTTAAAGGGTGGTATTCTATGGCTAAAACAAGTTTATCTCCAA
>JAGGRR010000174.1 GCA_021159465.1 Methanophagales archaeon | reverse complement strand
GCACTACCTCCTGAGCTTAATGTTAATACCGAACATACACCCCTGACCAGCCCATCTCTTCCTTTTATCAGTCCCTTCTCGTTATGGAATGCGTCTATAAACACATCAGTCTCATGAAGTTCCGGTTTCTCCACCCTCAGGAGTTTATACTTTATCAAACCAGAAATCAAACCACCCAATGCTGGAATTAGAGCTAATAGGATCAACAACCACCCGCAATCAGATAATGCATTCCCAAATAGCGGTCTGAAGCTGAAGAAGTGTGGTTCATTCACCGGTGATGGTGGACTATAACCAGTGAGGAATTCTAGAAATAGAGATGATAGTAAGTCTAAACTCAAAAAGAAGCAGACAATAGCGATACCTACTAAGATACCTATAATTGCATAATTAAATGTGTGTTTAGCCCACTCGCCCAGATATTTTATCTCCCCCGTCACCTCTCTCTCACACGCTCCATCGCCATGGTTATCATCGCTACTATGTCGCGTTCACTCCACCGTGAAGAATCTATTATCAGGTCATAAGTCATGAGGTCATTCAGGTCTATCCCGTAATATCTCATGTATCGTGTATGTTCGGAGCGTTCGCGCACTCTCATGCCAGATAGGGCAGCTTCGTAGGTTATGTGTTCACGTGCAGCGATTCTTCGTGCCCTTATCTCCTCTGGCGCCTTCAACCATATCTTCAGATCCGCATCTCGAATGATGAAACCCGATAGTCTGCCTTCCACAATCACATTCTCTCGCTTCATCGCTTCCTCTTCCTGCTTAGCATCTATCCACCGGTCAAAATCAGCTTTAGCCTCTGCCAATCTGCTGAACTGCTCCAGATGCAGGCTCTTATCTGCTGCTAATCGTCTGAACATCTCACCAGCAGAGATCACTTCTATTGATAATTCCTCTGATAATAACTTCGCTACCGCCGTCGTACCACTACCGGGGAGCCCGCTTATTGTTATTCGCATGATGGGTTGAGAACCAAACTAACAACTAACCTTTTATTACACCTATCGGTCTGAACGCCACAACTTTGGTGGCTATACCCGAGACTTCACAGCTCCGTACTACGACCTCAGGGTCTTTATAAGCTGCTGAGACCTCTTCCGCAAGTTCACCATACCGGTCAAATGGTATGCCCCGCTTCCTTCTTACATCCCTTTTACTACGCTCGCGCGCTTTCACCATTATACCGCGCCTGGTCAGCTCTTCCTTCACCTCACTACCACGGTATTTCCGCATCGCTGCCGTCCTGCTCAGCTCACGACCTGAGCCATGAGCACAACTGCCAAAAGTCTCCTGCATCGCCAGTTCTGTCCCAACAGCCAGGAAACTGCGAGTACCCATTGAACCGGGGATCAGGACCGGCTGACCCACAGTGCGATAGACATGAGGGAGTCGCTCATCGCCTGCCGGGAACGCTCGTGTCGCACCCTTCCGATGTACACACAACTTCATTCTCTTTCCGTCCACAAAATGCTCCTCCTCCTTCGCTATGTTATGCGCGATATCATATACCACTTGTATCTCCATCTCCTCCGCGTTCCGCCGCAGCACGCCTTCAAAGACTTTTCTCACCCAGTGAGTGGCAAGCTGCCGGTTCGCGAATGCGTAATTTGCGCAGGCGCACATAGCTTGGAAGTAATCCATGCCTGTGTCGCTGCTCAGGTAAGCGCAAGCCAGTTCCCGCTCCAGCTTCAGTATCTTCGCCAGTGTGGCATCCTTTTTCATCTCACGCTCGAAAGTACGGAGATAGTAAGTGCAAACGCCATGAGAGAAGCCCCTACCGCCAGTGTGTATCAAAACAGTCACCTGTCCAGGATCTTCGAGCCCAAACGCCTTTGCCAGCTCTTCATTAAATATCTCATCTACCACCCCTACCTCCAAGAAGTGGTTGCCTGAACCAAGCGTGCCGAGCTGCGGTGCACCTCGCTTCCGGGATTTCTCATCTATCTTCGCTGGATTCGCTGCTTCCAATTTCCCGCCCTCTTCTGTACACTCCAGATCATTATCCCAGCCATAGCCGTTCTCTATGCACCATTCTGAACCGCCCAGAAGCACATCATCCAGCTGGCTTGGTGTCAGTGTCACTTTACCCGAAAGTCCAAGCCCTGCCGGTATATACTCAAATAAACCATCCAGTATCTCCTTCAGGTGCGGTCTGACCTCTTCCTCCTTTAGATTTGTCCGAATGAGCCTCACTCCGCAGTTTATATCATAACCGACCCCGCCAGGCGATATAACACCCGCCTCAAAGTCCGTAGCTGCAACACCACCAATAGGGAAACCATAGCCCTGATGTCCATCAGGCATGACCATTGAGTACTTCACAATGCCAGGGAGTGAAGCGACATTGATCGTCTGTTGCAGCGTAAGGTCACTCTTCATCTTCTCTAACAGCTCTTTTGACGCATATATCCGTGCTGGTACCCTCATGTAATCCTTATACGACTGGGGTACTTCCCATACATCATCCCTTATCTTCTTCAGCGGAATCTCCATTCTTCAAAACACCTCACCTCACGCTTCGCTACCAGTGAATTGAAAAATTGATGTGATAAATAGAGTACTAATACTATAAATTTATACTGAATAGCTAAAAAGCATCAAGCAGCACCGTCAAGCTCCCATCGTCGTCGGTGCAGACGCAGTACCGGCAGCGCCTAAAGCTTGCTGCAGCTGCTGCTGCAACTGCTGATATTTCTTCAGTACGCGTTCCTCCTGTCGCTCCAGAGTTTTCAACCGCAGGTCATAGGTCTCTTTCTTCTCCGATAAATCCTTTTTCACATCCACCTTCGCCACTTTTATCATCAGTTCACCCACGGTTCGATATATAACAGAATTATCATCGAGGTTCTCCAGCTCCTTCAATGCAGCCTCCGCATCCCGAAGCAAAGCCTCTACCTGCACCTTCTGCCTGCTCACTGCTTCTAACTGAAGTTTCAACTGCTGCAACTGTGCAATCTGGTTCTGCACCATCGGGGGTATTTCACCACTTCCACTCATCTTATCACCACTCTTACTCTTATTACTTTTGTTTTATTAATATAAATACAGACATGGTCATGGTAGAATGGTAGAGCGAGTAGGAATACTGGTGGTCTCTTATGGCTCACGCGCCTCTGCGGTGATAGATGCGCTGAGCAGGAGTGAGAATTACGATACTCATTTCTATGTCACCGATAGGCAGCGTAACCCATTTAATTTGAGGTATGCAGATGAGCATGTGGTAATCCCGGATCTGGATGTAGCTAAGATACGGGATTTTGTAGATGCGAATAAGAACAGGATAGATTTCGGGATATGTTGTCCTGAGGGACCTATAATAGCGGGTATTAGGGACGTGGTAGAGCAAGATACGGGTGTGGCGATGATATGCCCGACGAAGAGATACGCAATAGAAGCCAGCAAAGCTTCACAACGGCTTCTGCTCGCTGAATGCTGCCCTGAGACAAATCCCAGATTTAAAATCTTTCATCGTGGTGAATATGAATACAGAAGCGAAGCGGCATTAAAGGATGCAATTTGGGAATTCTTAGACGAACTGGGCTCGGAGGTAGCAGTGAAACCCGATAAACCCGCCGCAGGAAAAGGAGTAGGCGTATGGGGAGACCATTTTACCAATAGAGAGCAGCTATTCGAGCATTTCAAGTCTATTTTTGAGAGTGGGAGCGATGTGATAATCGAGGAAAAAATGGAAGGCGAAGAGTCAAGCTTCCAGGTGTTCTGTGATGGCAGGAATCTCGTGCCAGTACCGGATACGAGGGATTACAAACGCGCTTTTGATTCCGATATGGGTCAGAATACAGGGGGTATGGGCTCTTACAAAGATACTAAGGATTGGCTGCCGTTTATGGATAGACATGATAGAGAAGAGGAAGAGAGAATAGTACAGAAGATATTCAATGCACTAAGAGGCGATGGCAGTAATAATAATGATGAGTTGAGGGGAATATCTTTTTATGTCGCTTTCATGCATACGCGAGAAGGAGCGAAGATACTGGAGATAAACAGTCGTCCAGGCGATCCAGAGATTCAGAATGTATTGCCTGTCCTGAAAAGCGACCCTGTGGAACTCTGTTTTAGCATGATAGAGGGTAATCTATCGCCATCGAAGCTGGAATGTGAGGCTAAGGCGACTGTCGTGACGTATGCGGTGCCTATGGACTACGGCGGTTACCGTGAGAGCTACAGTGGCGACAGGAAGGTGGATTTGAGTGGTGTATATCGTTTGAAAGAGGAATACGGCGATAACCTGCGAGTATATCCGGGCTCTATGGAGTTGAAAGCAGATGGCAATACCTACGCACTCGGTTCAAGAACTGTATGCACGGTTGGCATCGGCGATAGCATAGAGGATGCGAGGGCAATTTCACTCGATGGTATCAGGCATATAGATGGAGCACTGTGGAACCGGTGGGATGTAGGAGCACCACATTACATAGCGCGGAGCGTAGAGAGGATGAAGGAGTTAAGGAGGGGTTAGGAGGGTCATGATAGCGATAGAGCTTTTCGAACTGCAGCCTCCATTACTTCCACCGGGGGTTCCATGCCTGTCCATATCCTGAACGATGCAGCACCCTGATACACAAGCATCTTCACTCCTTCGATTATCGTTTGCACACCCGCCTTCTTCGCTTCTCTCAGTAACTTCGTTTCCGCAGGATTATATACGATATCAAACACAACGAGCCTGGAATGCATCATCCCAGCATTCACTAACGTTGCATCTGCTCGTGGATACATACCAACTGAAGTGGTGTTTATCAGGATATCAGCATCTTTGATATGGCGTTTAAGCTCTTCCTCGCTCAGGCTGATAAAATCCGCATTGTGGAGTGAAGAAGCGAGCATAGCAGCTCTGTCTTCTGTTCGATTCGCTATCGTTAGTCTCGCACCTTCAGTATCAAGATAGAAAGCTATAGCACGTGCGGCACCGCCAGCGCCGAGAATTAAGACCTCTTTTCCTTTTATTTCTCCTACTCTCTCCTTCAATACCGTCAATGCACCTATACCATCGGTATTATAGCCAGTGGGAGTCCCGGAGGTGAAATCTATTGTATTTATCGCTCCTATTCGGCTCGCTATATCATCAGCCTCAACGAAAGCAAGTGCCTTCTCCTTCAGTGGTATAGTCACATTGAGCCCGGCGATGCCCAGACTCTTTGCGCCCCTTATCGCGTCGCCAAGGTCATGCTCAGCCACTCTAAATGCGAGATAAATAGCATCCAGTCCCAGAGCCTCAAATGCCGCATTGTGCATAACGGGCGAGAGACTATGCTCTATCGGATTGCCTATAACTCCATATACCTTCTTAACCATACCTTAGCTCCCTTATTAGCGATATTCATGGATTACAAGCTTGTATCAGCGAGAGCAAAAGGGG
>JAGGRR010000173.1 GCA_021159465.1 Methanophagales archaeon | reverse complement strand
AATAACATCGTATCAAATAACAAGGCGGGCATCCACGTGTGCTTATCCACAGGCAATACAATTACAAATAATACTATAAGTTCAAAAAGCTGGTATGGAATCTGGTTTTTTATGGCATCTGAAAACACGATCTATCACAACAACTTTGAGAACAACACTAATCAAGCATACGAAAGCGACCTCCCCTACGACTCAGAAACTGGTAATACATGGGATAAGGGTCTACCTGTAGGAGGTAATTACTGGTCTGACCACGTATGCGAGGATAACCCGAGCAACGGCAGTCAGCCATATTATATCCCCGGTGTTTCTGGTTCTCAAGATCGTTATCCATTTGAGGATAAATGGGGGTGGGTGCATCTGGTGGAATGACTTCATCGAAAACAATATTAATCATCCGGAACACAGTTCACAAGCTTGGGATAATGGATAAATGGGTAGTAAAAATTGACGGTGAGTGGATGAAAAAAGGGTAAAAAAAGGAAGGAGGTGAAAACAAGACCCAAATGAGGTATTTGAAACGAGGAAGTGGAGGAAATAGAAGAGGTAGAGGCAGAAGCAGAAGCAAGAGACTGCATGAGGAAGAAGACCCTTTAAGCGGTGTTGCAAATCTGTTCGATGTAGCAATGCTATTCGGACTTGGGCTGCTGGTGATGGTACTGATACAGATGGGAATGCAGGAGGCGCTCACGAATCCCGAGAAGATGAAACAGATAATCGAGCGTGGTAAGATGCTGAAGATGGCACCAACAGACCAGACGGTCACTGTTACTGGCGATATAGTAGAATCAGGAACATTGTACGAGGTGAAGCAGTCAGGAGGGCAGTCTGCATACATATTGGTGAATGCCACTGAGGAGCAGAAGACAGGGGGATGACGATGACATATAAGTAAGTATAAAACTTATCTTTTTTTTCGCACACTATTTTTTATTTTGAATAAATGAGCATGCTTGAATGTGTGAGGGTAGCATTGATGGCAATGGTCCCTTTTGGAGAGCTGCGTGCTTCTATCCCGGTAGGGATAAGCATGTATGGGATGGCACCCTTGCAGGTATTCGTCCTCTCAGTGATAGGGAATATGTTACCCGTTGTTCCGTTACTCCTCTTTCTCGAACCGGTCTCAAACTGGTTGAGGCGATACAGCATCTTTGACCGATTCTTTGCGTGGTTATTCGCAAGAACGAGGCGCTATAGTGCCCAGATGGATAAATACGGCTCATTGGGATTGATACCGTTTGTTGCTATCCCCCTGCCTGTAACGGGCGCGTGGACTGCAAGTGCAGTGGCATTTGTATTCGGTATCCGGTGCAGACATGCGTTTGTAGCAATCCTTGCAGGGGTGCTAATCGCGGGTGTGATAGTAACGCTGTCGTGCATCGGCGTTCTGACGTGTATAGGCAGATATGGGTAGAGGCAGATAGATGAAGGGAGTATACGTGTTGATCATAGAGAAAAGCATAGGAGAGGAGCTGGAGATAGGGAAGCTGGGCACAATAGAATTCAAGTCTGGCTTTTATGCTTATGTTGGCTCTGCTCTATCCGGATTGGAGCAGCGAATAAAGCGGCATCTGCGTCGTGAGAAGCGATTGCACTGGCATATAGATTATCTCCTGGCGAGTCCCGGTGCCGATGTACGGGAAGTGATATTTAAGGAGACGTCAAATCGTGAGGAATGCATGATAGCGAGGAAGATGCATGAGCAACTGGAGCATATAAAGGGTTTTGGATGCAGTGATTGCAGATGTGAAAGCCATCTCTTCTTCTGCAACAGCCAAGACAGGCTTTTAGAGGT
>JAGGRR010000172.1 GCA_021159465.1 Methanophagales archaeon | reverse complement strand
ATCTAAACCTTCGGTGGTAACCAATAAAATGAGTTTCGATTTTAATTTTTTTGATGAGAGTTATAATTCGGATGGGTAACAATAACCCTTTATGGGCTTACCAATTTTAGTTCCGGGTGTGGGCTTGAGCAAAAATGGACTTAACAAAAACAAATAATCAACGACTTACTCTTCTCCTTCTCTTCCTTATTCTCCTCTTCAAACATCTTAGCTCTTATCGCATTCCTTTCACGTTCAAACCCTCTCCTGCCCATCAATGCGTATGTGAGCCGCTTACCCTCCTCCACGCCCGGCTGGTCGAAGACATTCACTTTCAGCAATTCACCCATCACTGTCGTCACCAGCTCAAAAAAGTACATCAATGCGCCAACAGTAAAAGCATTTATCGCAGGTATAACTATCGTCTTATTCGGTCTCATGTGATTGGTCAATGCCAACTCGGTAGCAAACTGCTCTGTCTTCATCAATTCCCCCAGTGTATGCCCACCGAAATACTCCAGTTCATTCCAGCCACGGAAAACAGCCGGTAGACTCACATCATTCTCATAACTCTCCACTCTGATAAAAGTGATAACTTTATCAAAAGGACCTTCATTGAATAGTTGGAGCAACGAATGCTGATCGGCAGCGCCAATAGCTTTAAGAGGTGTGTTTCCCGCATTTACCGTGTTATTATCTCTGTCATGCTCTTTACCAAGGCTCTCCGCCCACAACTGCATGTACCAGTTGCCGAAATGGCGGAGTTTACGTGAATATGGCATCAATACAGAGATATTATATCCCTTATCAATTGCTAAATATTCCAGAACTGCGAACATATACGCGGGATTATGCCATATATCAGGCTTTTTACAGGCTTCATCCATGTGCCGCGCCCCATTGAGTACCTCTTTAATGTCTATACCCGATACTGCCGCGGGAAACAAGCCAGCAGGCGAGAATACGGAGAATCTACCTCCTACTCGCTTCGGAATTTCCAGACACCGAATACCCTCGCGCTCCGCTACCCTCCTCAGTACACCATCACCATCACCTTCATCCGTAGTAATAATAAAATGCTCCGTATAGGCTTTCCCGACGGAACGCTTCATCATCTCATAGCACTTCACGAAATTAGCCATCGGCTCCGGCGTTGTTCCTGATTTACTGACCACATTTACCAGTGTCTTCTTCATATCAATAATATCGAAGAGTCCTGCTGTCTCGTCAGGGTCACAATTGTCAATCACGAAGAATCTCGGTCTTCCATTCCGTCTCGATGCTGGTAACAGGTTATAATATGGATGAGATAATGCTGTATGCAATGCAATACTGCCCCATGAGGAACCTCCAATCCCGATGAGCAGGAAATTTTCATATTTCGTGGCTTCTTCATTCGCTAAGGATATAATCTCATCCACATTCTTATAAGGGAGTTCCATGAATTGTAACCGTCCTTCGCTTCTATCGCCCTTCAATTTCCTGTCTATCTCCTTTATACGGTGCTCCATATCCTCTATTGCCCCGATACTGATGCCCCGCTCGCCTATACGGGATTCCATCATATTACTGAAATCCAGTTTCATCATCTTTCATCGTCGTGCTCATCACTTCACTATCTTGGTTATATCAATCTCAATGATGTCTTCAGCGCCGAGCGCCTTCAATCTCGGTATCAATATATTCACCTCCTTTTTACTCACCACCGTCTCCACCGCGTAATATCTCCGCTCCGTACTATCGGAATCATAGAGCTGCGCTATCGTTGGCTTCTTCATCGCTGGTAGTGCAGATACGACATCTCGCAACTTATCCTCTGCAACGTTCATACTCAGTAATACCCTGTCCCGTGCCTCTATCACGCCACTGAGCAGTGTTTTTATCTCCTCCATCTCACGCCTCTTGCCAGGCTCACGCCACGAGTCCTTATTCGCTATCAATTTCGTTGAGGATTCGAAAATAGTGTGAATAATACGCCAGTTGTTCTTCCGCAGTGTCTCCCCGGTCTCTGTTAGCTCTACTATCGCATCCATCATATCCTTCGCTTCCGTTGCACCATAAGAGAAGAAAATTTGTACCGGTATGCCGAGTTCATCGAAGAACGCTTTTGTAAGGTTTGGATATTCCGTACTGATTCGACTATTTGGCTTTATATCCTCTGCTGCTCTTATATCACTATCTGCCTGAACTGCAAGCACGATTCTCACTTTTCCATTCTTCTCCGCAGTCTTGCTGTAGCTCAAATCTGCTATCTCAACCACATCCGCGCCCCTCTCTGCTATCCAATCCTTTCCTGTTATCCCTATATCAAAATACCCCTTCTCTACATACTCCGGTATCTCCTGAGGTCTCAATATCTTCACCTTCTCTATTCTCGGGTCATCGATCTGTGGATTATACTCTCTACTCGTTACTTTTATCTCCAGGTCCGCCTGTTTGAATAGCTGCAGCGTCTGCGCCTCTAAACTACCTTTTGGTATCGCTATACTTATCATCTCCTCTACCTTCTTCTATTCATAGATGTTTATGACTTACGATTATAGTTATAGATATCAATAAATACCGAATATAGAGAGGGTATTATGGTAAAGATAGAGATAAGGAAAGCAGAAAACTCCGATTTACGTGATATCGCAAATATATGGCGCAGGAATATAAAAA
>JAGGRR010000171.1 GCA_021159465.1 Methanophagales archaeon | reverse complement strand
CCTGCTGCTCCACAACCTCAGGCATATATGAGGATGTAGTTGAAGTTGAGGTTGAAGTTGAGGTTGAGGCAGAGGCGATTAAACAATCCACCTGATAGCTCGCTTTTTGCATTAACCATAATGCATATATGCTCTCAATTCCGGAATTGAAGATACAACCAAGATTGATGTTTCGTGCGGGATAAAAAGTCCTTATGTAGTCTCGCTTATACCGATATCCTTTTCTCGCTCTCAGTTTATCCATTGCTTTAATGAAATTCGAGCCGTACTGAATAGCTCTTTTCTTCCTGCTCGCTACATCCATCAGACCAAGCTCTCGCCGCGCTATCTCTCGTAAAATTAATTTATCCTCACCATTGTGCAATTTCAATACCGGTGGTATTCTCAATCCGAACTCCACGAGTTCAGGTGCCAGAAACGGCGCACGTAATGAAATCCCGCAATGATTGGCTATTACATCGTCGCGATAGAGGTCGCGCTCATACGCACCCATGAGCCCAGACAAGCATTCTTCACCCACTTCCTCTAATTTCACACGTTTATGCCGCTCATAACCGGCGAATAGCTCCTCCGTGCCCAGACCATAGAGAATGGTCTTTATACCATCTTCCATAGCAAATTCACATGCCACATATAATGGCAATGCCACACTCGCCTTCACAACATCCGTATCCTCGATACACGGTATCACCTCTTTGAGATACCTCTCCAGCTCTTCTATCCGTAACCTCTTTATCCTCAGCTCGAAGTCATGACGGGCTGCTACATGCTTCGCAAACTGTAAATCCTCTGCCATCTTCATCCCTGGCTCTTCCACCGCAACGGTATAACAGTTGAAATCAGCACCCGAATCTTTGCACAGATATGCGATGAGTGTGGAATCCAGCCCACCAGAGAAGAGTACACCAAACTTCTCACCCACTGGTATCCTCCTCTTTATGCTCGCACGTATCAGTTCCAGTAACTCTGACCTCAACTTCGCCATATCACCGCTCAGCTCTGGCTTGGTAGAGAAGAAAGCCCGATGCTCAAATTTTAACCTGTCACCCTTTATATCATACCGCAATACTGTTCTTGGCTCAAGCAAGATAGCATGTGGGAAACCCATCGCTTCCAGCATCTTTCGCTCTGATGCAAATGCGAATCCATCTGCATGTACGAACCAGAGCGGTTTTATGCCCAGTATGTCACGGGCGATGAGTACTTCATCATTCTCTACTCGCCACAGAGCAAAAGCAAAAACACCGTCCAAGCTCTTCTCTATCTCTGTACCCTCAATATCGGCTCTCCTCTCGAGGTAATGTAAAAGTAAGTCATAGCTGCTGCCCTCCTCTTTATTATATAACTCTACATCTGCTACGAGTCTAAGTCTATTCTTGTCCTTATTCTTCTTCAGCTCTCCACTGGTGGCGATGCAGTTCCTTAAGCTCTCGTCACATACCGCATTCTTCAATCTGACGTTGACGTCCTTCGTATTTGTCTTTGTCTTTGTCTTCAACGCCTCAAAACCACTGATTGCTACCTTCAATGCATTAGCGTGATTAAAAACCCCTGCTATTCTCGTCATCTCTAAACACACGCAATAGCACCCTCTCCACATTATCTCGCATCTTAGAAGCAGCTTCTACTATCCTCTGGTAGCTCAGCTCCTCTTCGGCTATACCATGTGCATAATTATCAACCGAGCTTAAATTCGCATATTTCAGTCCCAATTCCTTTGCAAGTGTTGCCTCTGCACCCATGCTCATGCCAACCACATCTGCATAGTCCCTTATGAAATTTATCTCCGCCTTCGTCTCCAGTCGCGGTCCTACACTCTGGAAATATATGCCGCCATCAATCACGGGTATGCCCTCCGCTTTCGCCGCTTCTATTAGCTCGATTCTCAAATCACTATCTAAGCCAGGTGTAATATGCACAATCTCATCATCGAAGAAGGTGGGTATGTTACACAGACTGATGTAATCATGGGGCACGAGCAACGAGCCGGGTTTTATTTCTTTCTTCAAGCTGCCCACCGAAGTTACTCCTATGATTCTATCAATGCCAAGCACCTTGAACGCCATTATGTTCGCTCTGTGATTTATCCTGTGTGGTGGGATGTTCCTGTATCTGCCATGTCTGAGAATGAATACGAATTCGGGACTGATAAACAGGCAGACATCACCATACTTTGTCTTTAGCTCCTCCTCACTGCAACCAGCCATTAGCCCGGTATCAAATAGATTTGTACCGCCAATTATGCCCACTCTATTATTCTTATTCCGTAGTTGCATTTGCATTAAATAAAACAATCACTCTACCATAAATATAGCGTAAACGATAAACGTAATTGCAGGCTAAGATGAGATGCGATGGTAAGATGTGCGATATGTGGTGAAAGAAAAGCATCAGCAACTCTGCATGTCTGTGCCGATTGCATACGCCGTGGAAAGGGAATGGAGTATATTGAAGAGGCGCATGCAAAGATAAGAGCAGTGTATAAACTTGTGAGCAGTCCACCAAAGACCAAAGGTGGTATAACCTGTACCTGTGATCTGTGCGCAAATGAATGTGAGATGGGTGAGGGAGAGAGGAGCTATTGCGGTCTTAGAGCAAATATAAATGGGCGATTGGTCTCTTCTGTACCCGAAGGCTATGCACTTATGCATGTGTATTATGACCCACTACCAACAAATTGCTGCGCTTCCTGGTTCTGTCCCGGCTCTTCACAGCCCGGTAAAGTGAACGTTGCAGTATTCTTCTATGGCTGCAATTTCAACTGCATCTTCTGTCAGAACGAAACGCATAAGAATCTCAATGCTGCAAGGGCGATGAGCGAATATGATTTCGTGTCCGCTGTACTGCGACGTGAGAACGCATACTGTATCTGTTACTTTGGTGGCAGTCCCGAGCCCCAGCTTCCTTTTGCTATTCATGCCACACGCAGGATTCTGGAGGAGCGGGAGAGGGATTTGCGAATATGCTGGGAATGGAACGGCTGTGGCTCCACCAGGCTGGTGCGCCAGGCAGCAGAACTGTCATTAGCCAGTGGAGGAATAGTGAAATTCGACCTCAAAGCCTTCAACCCGAACCTCAGTCTCGCACTCAGCGGTGTTCCTAACGAGCGGGCGTACGAGAACTTCAAGCTCATTGCCGATGAGTTCTTTGCCGTCTCTGCATCTTCAACCCCTGTTCTCACCGCTACCACTTTACTTGTGCCTTTCTATGTAGACGCACAGGAGGTTGAGAATATCGCACGATTCATCGCTGATACTGATCCGCGGATACCCTATTCTCTGCTCGTCTTCCATCCTGCTTTTTATATGTGCGATATGCCAGTAACGCCACGTGAGCAGGTCTTGCGCTGCTATAAAGCAGCAAAGAGGTATCTCAAATATGTTAATATTGGTAATAAACATCTGCTAAGTTTGAGTCGAGTCTTTGAATGAAGATGGTAACCAGAGAAGCAGTGGTGGAGGCATCAAGAAGGGTAATAAAAGATTAACCCCCTCCACCAACCATTCACAAAAGATCATCATATCAGTCTCCAATCTATTAAAAGTGAAGCTATAACGATGCTGAAGGTCGTGATACTCGCAATGTGCTTTGAAGGTGATATAACCTTCATAATAAGCGAATTAAAGGCTAAAGCATCGTTAAGGGAGTTTACAGGCTTCTAAGC
>JAGGRR010000170.1 GCA_021159465.1 Methanophagales archaeon | reverse complement strand
GCTGGGTTTTGTTGTATCTGAATTCCATAGGGATATCACGTATCAGATGGAGATATTGGGGCGAGAGCATGCTGAGTTCCTTGGTGCTAAGGTTATTCATACGTTTTATACGCCTGGAACGTTTGATATGCCGCTTGCTGTGAAAGAATTGCTGAGAAGCGAAGATGTGGATGCAGTGGTCACACTGGGCTGTGTGATAGAGGGAGAGACCGAGCACGACGAGGTGATCGCCGCGCAACTCACCCGCAGGATTATGGACCTCTCACTGGAGTATGATAAGCCGGTGGCGCTGGGTGTAGCAGGACCGGGAATGACGCGTCTGCAGGCGCAGGAACGTGTTGATTATGCAAAAAGGGCAGTAGAAGCGGCAGTGAAGATGGTGAAGCGGTTAAGGGCTAAGATAGGGGATGGGGAATAAGTGGTAGAGGATAGGATAGTCCCGAGAGGATTCGAACCCCTGTCACAGGCTCCAAAGGCCTGTATGCTTGACCACTACACCACGGGACTTACTTATTTTAATAGTAACGTTTAGCGTATCAATTATATTTAAGTGTATGGTAGGTATTAGGATGATGCATCTTGCATCTTATCTCTTATCGGGTGCTGGAAAACTATAGTGTCAATATGGGGGTTAGATTTGTAGAAAGAATCGTGTTGTTATCATCATCTATTATCCCAAGCTTGGGAAGTGTGTTCTGGATGATTAAGATTATTTTCGATGAAGTCATTCCATCAGATGCAGTTACCAGAGCTGCTATATATCTTATATCTTTATTCCATACTGCTTGCTCATAACGGGGCTTCGCCACGTTGACTCCAAAAACCCTGTAAGGGTTTAGTCGAAGGCGAGATATTCAATAGTAAAGCGATGTCATTATTGCTTAGAACCCTCTTGAGGTAGCGAGCGATAGACTCCGATGAATGCCTTGTATTTCGCCTTTTCTCGGTGAATTCATACCCTTTCAGGTACGTCTGTGTCAAAAGCGTTCCTTGTTCAAGAGCTTCATTCGTCAATCTGACAACTATCCTTCATTCAAATCCTCCCTTCGCTTCGTTCACAAAACGCCTCGATGTCACGCGCTAAGGAGCGACAAACCGCCATTGAG